>CAMLNW010000037.1 GCA_946481495.1 uncultured Actinomycetes bacterium | reverse complement strand
CCGTTCCCGATGAGCATCTTCGACAACGTCGCCTACGCGCTGCGCGAGCAGGGATCGGGCCGGCCCGGCAAGGCGGAGCTGCTGCCCGACGTGCGCGACGCGCTGCAGCGGGCGGGGCTCTGGGAGGAGGTCGGCGACACGCTCGACCACCCGGCGCTGCGGCTCTCCGGCGGACAGCAGCAGCGGCTCTGCATCGCCCGTGCGCTCGCCGCGCGGCCCGAGGTGCTGCTGCTCGACGAGCCGTGCTCGGCGCTCGACCCACGCTCGACGCAGGTGATCGAGGAGCTGATCCTGCGTTTGCGCGACGACATCGCGATCGCGATTGTCACCCACAACATGCAGCAGGCGCTGCGGGTGGCCGACCACGTCGGCTTCATGTACCTCGGCGAGCTCGTCGAGTACGGGGCCGCCGACCAGGTCTTCGGCCAGCCGCGCGAGGTCCGCACGCGCGAGTACGTCGGCGGTACGTTCGGATGAGGCTCATCGCGGTCGCGCTTGGATTGGCTGGGGCTGCCGCGCTGCTCGCCGGCTGCCAGTCGACCCAAAGCAAGAGCGCCAAGCTCGCCAAGGAAGGCGGCGGCGTGTCGAAGGAGCAGGGGCTCGAGATCGACAAGAAGAGCCGCGACGTGAAGGTAACCGCGACGACCCTGGTCAGCGACCCCAACGGCGTGGCCGCCATCGTCCAGCTGAAGAACACGAGTAAGAAGACGCTCGTCAACGTCCCGATCGCGATCGACGTTCGCAAGGGCGGCAAGAGCCTCTTCGCCAACGACGCGCCAGGGCTCGAGCCGTCGCTGGTCAGCATCGCCGCGCTGAAGCCGGGCGAGTCGCTGACCTGGGTCAACGATCAGGTGTTCGCGGCCGGCCCGAAGCTCGACGTCAAGGTCGGCGCGACCGACGAGAAGCCGCCGGCGAAGCTGCCCGAGGTCGACGTCGGCCCGCCGCGCGTCGGCGGCGACCCGACCAGTGGCTTCGCGATCGAGGGCAAGGTGACCAACCGCTCCAAGCTGCTCCAGCGCAAGCTGGTGCTCTACGCGGTCGCGCGCAAGGGGGGCAAGGTAGTGGCGGCCGGGCGCGGGCAGGTCGAACGGCTCAAGCCGGGCAAGTCGGCCGGCTACCAGATCTTTTTCATCGGCAACCCGGAGGGCGCGCAGGTCGAGCTCGCCGCGCCTCCGACGAGCTTCTAGGAGGCGAGATGGCGATCGACGAGATGGATGAGATCGGACTGGGCGCGGCACCGTCGGCCGACCAGCGCGGGCAGCCCGGCGACGGATGTCCGTCGTGCGGCTCCCCGCTGGCGTCCGATCAGCGTTACTGCCTGGAGTGCGGCTACCGCCGCGCGGCTTCGCGCGTCCCATATGCCCAGCTGTTGACCGGGCGCGAAGTCGACGAGGTGCTGCCCGCTACCGAGACGTCGAGCTCGCCTCCGCCGGAGAAGCCGCGCTATAGCCCGCAGCTGCTGGCGGGTGCCACCGGCGGAGCGGCGGCGCTGCTGCTCGGACTCGGGATGCTGGTCGGATTCTTCTTCGGCGGCGGCAACGATCCGGCGCCGGTCGCCCAGCCAGTCGCCCAGAAGGCGCCGATCGTCAACATCACCAACACCGGCGGTGGCGGCGAGGCGGTGCCGGCCGAGTTCACCGAGGACTGGCCGGCCGGCGAGAGCGGCTGGACCGTCCAGCTCGAGACGCTTTCGAAGTCCGACTCCGATGTGGCCGCCGTCGACACAGCGAAGAGCGATGCCGAGTCGAAGGGCGCGTCCGACGTCGGAGCGCTCGACTCCGACGGCTACACGTCGCTGAAGGGCGGCAACTACGTCATCTACTCGGGCGTCTTCACCGGCAAGGGCGCCAAGGGCAAGGCCCAGGCGGCGCTGAAGAAGCTGAAGAAGGATTTCCCCGACGCGAAGGTCGTCGAGGTCGCCTCGGCCGACGCGGCGTTCGGCGTCGAGGGCGAGCTGCCCGAGGAGAAGGTCGAGACCGTCGACGACGGCGCGCTCCAGGACCTCGAGAACTCGACCGGACTCGAGCAGCAGAAGAAGTCGGCACAGCTGCCCGACACGCTCGGAACCGGTGGCGAGGCGCCCGAGGAGGACAACGTCAAGCCGGGTGGCGGCTCCGGCGGGGAGGCGATCGAGTGAGCACCACGGTCTCGCACAGCGAGCTGTCGCGCCGCCACGAGGCGGCGGCCAAGCGGTTCGCCGAGGAGCAGTGGAACCTCGGCGGGCTCGCCTACGAGATGGCGATCCGCGACCACTTCCGGCTCGACGTCCTCCAGCGTGCCGCGGCGAAGGTCCAGGAGGCCGACGCCGAGCTGTCGAACCTCGCCCACCTGCTCGAGCTGGAGCAGTCCGGCGCGGCGGGCGCGTGCTCGACGTGCGGCTCGCTGCACGCCCGCGGCGCCGCCTTCTGCTCGAACTGCGGAGCTCCACTAGTGGAGAGCGTTCGACCCGCATGAGCCGTACCGCTCGCCTCGAGTCCATCCTCGCGGGTGGGGTGCTGGTTGCCGCGCTGGCGGTGGTTGGCACGGTGCCGGTGGAGGCGCAGCAGGCGCCTGTGGGTTCGGGGGTGCGGTACGCCGGGGGAGCCGAACACCCAACTACGCTGGGGAGTCGCTCCGCTGGGTATTCGGCTCCCCCGGCTGCATCGGCCGCGCCGGAGGATGTGCCCGCTGATGATGACGTGGAGTGGGGACCGGTCGTGGAGGAGGATCCGCGGCCGGTTACGACGGTTCCTGTGCCGGTGCCACCCGCTCCACGCGTCGGGCATGAGCAGCCTTCTGGCGGCGACGACCTGGAGCGGCTGCCGGCGCCTACCGCCGAGTCCTCGCCGGATGGTGGCGCGGAGGCACCCGACGGGGGTGGGGCGCTGCGTAATGCGGATGGTTCGCCGACGGCGGCGAATCCTGGGTTTTTCGATGCGTTGCCGGGTCCGTCGGTTGCTCAGGGTGTTCCGAATTTCGTGATCCGGAAGTTCCGCGTTCCGCTGTTCCTGTTGCCGATCTATCAGGCGGCGGGGATCGAGTACGGCATTCGGTGGGAGATCTTGGCGGCGATCAACGAGATCGAGACTGACTATGGCCGCAACCTCAATGTGTCGTCTGCGGGTGCGTTGGGTTGGATGCAGTTCATGCCTTCGTCGTGGGAGGCGTATGGGGTTGATGCGAACAAGGATGGTCGTAAGGACCCTTACAACCCGGTTGATGCGATCTTCGCCGCCGCGCGGTATTTGAAGGCTGCGAACTACGAGAACGATGTGCGTGGCTCGATCTTCGCTTACAACCATGCCGACTGGTACGTCGATTCCGTTCTCCTGCGTGCTCGTTTGATCTCCGGTGTACCCGCAGACCTCGTCGGTTCGCTCACGGGCCTGACGGAGGGTCGTTTCCCCGTCGCCGCCCGTGCCCGCTACGCCGACGACCTCGCTGAGCAGGAGGCCGTCAAGCGCGTGAAGGTCGGCGAGGACGCCGCGAACGTCGTGGAGTCCCAGGACGATCGCCGGTCGATCGAGATCTACGCCCGTGAGGGCACTCCGGTGGTTGCCGTCAACGACGGAGTCGTCAAGCGCATCCGCCGTAGCGACCAAGGCGATGAGATCGCGATCCAGGACGTGTATGGCAATCGCTACACCTACTCCGGTCTCGGAGAGGTCGCTCGCCATGTGCCGGGTATCGATGATCGTAACGGGCCGCAGGTAGTGCACCGGGCCAACCCATCTGACAGTGAGGATCCAACGGAGCTCGTGAGGGAGCGGCTGTTCGCGCACCCGGAGATGCCGGCGACGGGGGAGTCTGAGGGGGCTGTTCGCCTTCGTCGCCTGAAGGTCGGCGCCCAGGTGATCGGCGGAACCATCCTGGGCCGGGTTGGGAAGGTCGATCCGGACAAGGCTGCGCATTTGGAGTTTGCGATTCGACCGGCTGGTAAGGGTGCCCCTAGCATTGATCCGAAGCCGATCCTCGATGGCTGGAAGCTGTTGGAGGCGACAGCGATCTACCGGGCGGCGGGCAAGAACGCTTTGTATGGTCGTGACGCGAAGGGTGGCCTGTCGATCGGCCAGATCCTGCTGCTGCCCAAGCCTTTGTTGGAGAAGCGCGTCCTCTCGGATGAGCGGATCGAGCTCGACGACTCCGGCCGCACCGACATCCAATCCGGCCAGATCGACCGAAGGGTCCTCGCGACCCTCTCCTACCTCGCCGAGTCCGGGCTGCGCCCGACCGTTACGAGCTTGAAGTCCGATCACGGGCTGATGACCGCGTCAGGCAACATCTCCGAGCATTCCTCGGGCAACGCGGTCGACATCGCCCAGATCAACGGCGTACCTGTCTACGGCCACCAAGAGCCCGGCGGCGTCACCGACCAATCCGTCCGCCACCTGATGCGGTTGCAAGGCACGATGGCACCACACCAGATCATCAGCCTGCTCGACTACGGCCAGAACACCTACGCCATGGGCGACCACAACGACCACATCCACGTCGGCTTCCGCCCCCTCTACGGCGACAACAAAAAACTCGGCCAACAAGCCCTCGCCGTCCTCAAACCAGGACAGTGGTCAGACCTCATAGCCCGCCTCCGCGAAATCGACAACCCCATCGTCCCCACCGAGCCATCCAAATACTCGCTACCGGCAAACAAGCCGGCGTCAGACGCCCACGACGGCGAGTAGCGCCCCGCTGCAACCAGAAGGGGGGCGGAACGTCAATCGGTCGCCCCTTCTAGAGGGATGGGCTTCGACGATGAGGAGCGGGAGTGGAGCGCACGAGTATGCCCTACGTAGCGCCCTACAATGGTGGGATGCGCAAAACCAGCGTCTACCTGAGCGATGAGCTCTCCGACCGTCTCGCGCGGATCGCGCGTGAGACAGGCCGCTCCCAGGCGGAGATCCTGCGGGCCGCCGTCGCCGAGTACCGGCCCTCTTCTTCGACCGACAGAGCCTTCGCCATCGACGGTTGTGTGACCGGTTCGGGCGGCTCGGTCGCCGACATCGATGAGGACGAGCTGTTGCGCGGGTTCGGCACGTGACGCTGATAGTCGACGCGGCGCCGCTAGTGGCTTTTGCGGACACCGCGGATCGGATGCACGAGCCCGTGAAGTCGCTTTTGGTATCGGAGCCCGGATCCCTTGTGATTCCGGCGCCGGTCACGGCCGAGGTCGACTATCTGCTGGGTGTTAGGCACGGCCATGTCGCCCGCCGCCGGTTTCTCGCCGATCTGGCGGCAGGGCGCTTCGTCGTCGGCTGCCTCGAGGGCGACGACCACGCGACGGTCGCCGAGATCGATCTCGCGTATGCCGACCTCTGCCTTGGTCTCGCCGACTGCTCGCTGGTCGTGCTGGCTCACCGACACGCGACCGATCGCATCCTGAGCTTCGACGAGCGGCACTTGCGCGCGGTCGCCCCGATCGGCGGCGGGGCGTTCACGATCCTCCCGGCCGACGGCTAGAGTGGCCGCATGGCCAACCTCACCCGCAGCCAGAAGGAGAAGCGCGCCTACACGTTGACGCTCGTAGGCGCCGGCGCCGGGATCGCCACAGTCGCCTTCCTCGTCCTCGCGATCGTCGGCGTCATGGGTCTCGGCCCCGCGATCCTCGCCGCCATCGTCACGGCAGTCGCCGTCTTCGCCTTCCGCCGTACCGTCGGCTCCTAGTCCGCAGCAGTCGGCTAGGCCGGTCGGGGGGCCCGCCTGGTGGCGGACCCCCTTGGACCGGACGGCTAGCGGCTGCTCAGTCGTCGATCGAGATCGCGGCGACTGTGCCGGTGATCTCGTTGGTCATCAGGAGCAGCGGCTTGTGGGTCGGGCTGTCCTGGGCCGAGAGGAACTGCAGGCCCTCGGGGCCGAGGTCGCCGGGCCGGGTGTTGAGGTAGCCGGCGAAGACGGCCTCGCCCTTGCGGCTGCTGAGGTCGTAGGCGTAGATGCCGCCCTGACGCTCGGCGCCGAGGAAGGCGTAGATCTTGCCGCCGACCTTGCCGACCGTGACGCCCTCGGGCTCCGGTCCCTTGTTGTCGCTGCGGTTGTCGACCGCGACCGGGTCGACGTTGTCGGCGTTGAATGCGAACGGCTCCAGTGCCGCCGCCTTGCGCTCGAGCTCCGAGCCGGTGTCGAAGATCAGCTCGCCGTCGTCGTCGAGGATCGACATCGAACGACCGCCGAACGCGTAGAGCTGCTCGTAGTCGCCGTCGCCGGTCTTGTCGCCGAGCGTCTTGGTGACGGTCAGGCGACCGAGCTTGGCGTCCGCCTTCTCGCCGTTCGGGAAGGAGGCCGGATCGAGCGTCAGGTCCTTGACGCGCGACTCCTCCTCGCAACCCTCGCGCTCGCGGACGTCGCCCTCGTTGGCGGTCACGAACAGCGACTTGCCCTTGACCTCGTAGGAGGCGATTGCGTCCGGCTGGTACATGCCGAACAGGTTCTTCCACGGCGCGATCTGGATGCCGCCGTCCTTGTCGCTCGGGTCGAGCGCGTTGGCCGTCTTGCCGTGGTCCTTGAAGCCGAGGCTGCGGACGACCTCGAAGCGAGCGCGACGGATGTCGAGCACGCCGACCGCGTTGGCCTCCTGGATCGTCACCAGCGCTTCGCCGTCGTCGCCGACCGCGATGTACTCCGGCTCGAAGTCCTCCGAGCGGGTCGCGCCGGCGCAGACCACGCGAACCGGACCGGAAGTCCGGACGCCGTCGAAGTCAGCGGTGCGCAGCGAGATCCGCGTCGCCGTGCGGTTGACGCGGATCACCGAGACGCTGCCCTCAGGGTCGACCGTGCCGTCGGCGGACGCCTCGCCCTCGTTGGCGACCAGCAGCGTGCCGCGCCCGGTGAAGGTGAGCATGTCCGGCAGCGCGCCCGCGCCGACGGAGCCGAGCAGCTTGCCGTCGGGGTCGAGGAACTGGACGCTGCCCGGATCGGTCTTCGGCGACGCCTCGACGGCGACCGCGACGAGGCCGTCCTTGCGCACCGCGACGCTGTTCGGGCCGCCGACCAGGTCGACGCTCTTGACGAGCGTTGGCGCTGCGGGGTTCGAGAAGTCGTAGATGTCGAGCCGATCCTCGGCCGCGTTGGTGACGAACACGCGCTCGCTGCGCTCGTCGTAGGCGGCGATCTCGGCGCCCCCCTCGCCGAGCGCGGCGGTGCGGCCCTCCAGCGACAGCGTCAGCGGATCGGCCACGGCCGCCGCCGGCGCCGCGAGGGCGATCGACAGGACTAGGGGAGTAAGGAGTCTTTTCATGACACGAAGCTAGGACCGGACATCGCTCCAAATGTCACCGAGTCGTCACCGGGCCGTGACAAAGCGGACACATCGCGGGCCCGGGTCGCCGCGACGCTGGCGGCGTACCCACCCACCAAGGAGGACGCTCACCATGAGGTTCCACTCCAAGCGACGCGCGCTGGTCTCCAGCGGCATCGCCGCGGCCGTGCTGGCCAGCGGGGCGGTCGCCGTCGCGACCAACTCGTCCGGTCCGGCCGATCGCTCCCACGAGCTCGCCCGTCAGATCGACTCGGACAAGCCGCGCAACGTGATCCTGCTGATCGGCGACGGCACCGACGAGTCGATCATCACCGCCGCGCGCAACTACGAGAAGGGCGCTAACGGCGCCTTCGCGCTCGACAGCAAGCTGCCGTTCGTCGGCGACATGACCGTCCACGGCCTCAAGACCGGCCCCGGTCCCGACTACCCGATCGCCTACGTGTCGGACTCCGCGCCGACCGCCAGCGCCTGGTCGACCGGCCACAAGACCGTCGACGGCCGGCTCTCCCAGGGCCCGAGCACCGCAGACACCGTTCCCGGCCAGGACTACCGCACCGTGCTGCAGGACTGGCGCGACAGCGGTCGCAAGACCGGCAACGTCTCGACGGCGGAGATCACCGACGCCACGCCGGCCGCTGCGGCAGCAAGCATCAACGCCCGCGCTTGTCAGGGCCCCGCCGACATGGCCGCCTGCACCGCCGCACGCAAGGCCAACGGCGGCAAGGGCTCCGTCTCCGAGCAGCTCGTCGACAACAAGATCGACGTGATCTTCGGCGGCGGACTCAACCGTTACAACCAGGTGACCGACGCCGGCCCGAGCGTGCTCGACTACGCGCGCAACACCAAGGGCTACCGCTACGTCTCGGATGCTGCGGGGCTCGCGGGCGTCAACTCGCTCAAGAACGGCCGCGTGCTCGGCCTGTTCGCGGGCGGCAACATGACGCCGCGCTACTCGCCGCTGGTAGCGACACCGCCGCCGGGAGCGGGAAGCGCCAGCACGCGCTGCTCGCTCGCTGACCGTGGCACGCAGCCGTCGCTAGCTCAGATGACCGACAAGGCGATCGACCTGCTCGACAACAAGAAGGGCTTCTTCCTGCAGGTCGAGAGCGCGATGGTCGACAAGCAGGAGCACGCCGCCGACATCTGCGGTTCGATCGGCGACGTCGTGGAGCTCGACGACGCGCTGAAGGTGGCGCTCGAGTTCCGCAAGCGCAATCCGGACACGCTGATCATCGTGACCGCGGACCACTCGCACTCGACGCAGATCGTCCCGAACGGCACCAGCGGCCGTCAGACGGCGACCGTGTTGACCGCGGATGGCGATCCGATGAGCGTCGCCTACAGCACGCAGGCCGTGGGCTCGTCACACACCGGTTCGACGGTGCGCGTCGCGGCGGTCGGTCCGCAGGCGGCCAACGTGACCGGCCTGATCGATCAGACCGACCTCTACTGGACGCTCAAGGGCCACAAGTCGAGGGGCCATCGTCACTAGTCGTTGACAACTGCTTTTCCAGAAAGTCACAGGTCACCCACGGGGGCGAGCGAGACTCGTCCCCGTGGCCCTGACCCGCAGGCAGCTGATCGGCGCCGGAGTAGGTGGCGTCGCGACGGTTGCCGTCGGCGGCGCTCTGTGGCGCGACGCGCTCGACGCCGCGCCATCCGCGCCGCGCCGCGCGAGCTCCGGCTATGGGCCGCGGCTGGCGCCGGACGCCAATGGCATCCGCCTGCCGGAGGGCTTCGAGTCGCGCCTGATCGCCCGCGGCGAGCAGCAGCTCGCCGGCACCGGCTACCGCTGGCACGAGGCGTCCGACGGCATGGCGACCTTCCCGACCGACGACGGCGGCTGGATCCTCGTGTCGAACTCCGAGACGCTCGACGGCGGCGCGTCGGCGATCCGCTTCGCGCCCGACGGCCAGATCGAGGACGCCTACCGCATCCTCGAGGACACGCTCCAGAACTGCTCCGGCGGCGGCACGCCGTGGGGCACGTGGCTGTCCTGCGAGGAGGTCGAGGGCGGGTTCGTCTGGGAGTGCGATCCGGCCGGTCGCCATGAGGCGGTGAAGCTGCCGGCGCTCGGGGCGTTCAAGCACGAGGCGGCGGCCGTCGACCCGCGCGGCAAGCGCGTCTACATGACCGAGGACCTGATCGACGGCGGCTTCTACCGCTTCACTCCCGAGCGCTGGCCCGATCTGGGCGCCGGCCTGCTCGAGATCGCGACCGTCGACCGCCAGGGGAGGACGACCTGGACCGAGGTGCCCGATCCCGCCGCGAACGGGAAGCCGACGCGCCGCCAGGTTGCGGCGAGTACCGAGTTCAAGCGCGGCGAGGGGCTGTGGCGCGACGGCGGGACGGTTTATGTGTCGACGACCGGCGACAGTCGCGTCCACGCCTACGACATCGGCAGGCAGCGGTTCGAGGTCATCTACGACGGGCTCGCGTCGAAGGAGGCGCCGCTGCTGCGCGTCGACCAGCTCACGGCGACTCGCGCCGGCGAGGTCTTCGTCTGCGAGGACCTCGCGACCGACGAGATCGACATCGGCGTGATCGAGCACGATCGCAGCGTGTCGCGCTTCCTCTCGGTGACGGGTGAGGAGCATGCGATGTCGGAGCTGACCGGTGTCACCTTCGACCCCTCGGGCAGCCGGATGTACTTTTCGTCGCAGCGTGCCGGCGGTTCCGCGGACACGCCGGGCCCTGGCGCGATCTATGAGATTTCCGGGCCTTTTCGCGGCCGTCGCGTTAACGGTTAGTTCACTCCCGCTGACATAACCGTTAACGGGAGGTCGAGCGTTCTTCACCAATATCGCTGGTGAGGAGCCACCGACGTGACCTTGCGCAATCTAGCCCCTGGGATCGCCGCCTTCGCGACGGCGATCCTCGTGGCGCTGATCGGCCTCGCCGCCAGCGCCGACCCGCCGTCGGGGGACGGCGCGGTGGGTGAGCGTGAGGGAGTCGTGAAGCTCCGCCTGCTTGGCGTCAACGACCTGCACGGCCACCTCGAGCCGCCGCGCGCGGGCCTCGGTGGCGCCGCCTGGCTCGACGCCCACCTCGACGCCGCGACGCTGCCCGGCCGCACGATCCGCGTCCACGCCGGCGACATGGTCGGGGCCTCGCCGCTGATCTCGAGCTGGTTCCACGACGAGCCGGCGATCGAGACGACCAACCAGCTCGGATTCGACGTCGGCACGCTCGGCAACCACGAGTTCGACGAGGGCGGCGACGAGCTGCTGCGGCTGCTGCGCGGCGGCCAGCGGACCGGATCTGGCGCGCTGAAGCGCGACGCCGCCGGCCGGCTCGTCAACACGTCTTCGCCCGGCTACGCGGGCGCCGCCTACCCGTACATCGCCGCCAACACGATCGACCGCGACGGCGATCCGCTGCTGCCGCCCTACGAGATCGTCGAGCGCGCCGGCGTGCGTGTCGGTTTCATCGGCGTCACGACTACGTCGACCCCCTACTTCCTGCTGCCGCGCCACGCCGAGCGGTTCCGCTTCACCGACATCTCCGACGCCGTCGATCGCTGGGTGCCCGAGCTCCAGCGTCAGGGCGTCGAGGCGATCGTCGTGCTCGCCCATTCCGGCGCCAGCAACGAGCAGCCCGGCGACCGCGACAGCGCGGCCGGCGAGATCATCGACGAGGCCGCCCAGATGAGCCCGGCGGTCGACGTGGTGATCGCGGGACACAGCCACTCGCTGCTCAACCTGCGCGTGCCGAACGCGAACGGCGACGGCGACAAGCTGGTCGTCGAGGCGCTCTCCTACGGTGTCGCCTACGACCGCGTCGACATCGCCGTCGACCGCGCCAGCGGCGACATCGTCGACAAGGCCGGCGCGGTGCCGTCAACCCGTCATGGAGACCTTGCTCCGGACCGCGCGACTAGCGCGCTGGTGCGCGGCTACGCCGACCGGATCGCGCCGCTCGCCCGGCGCGTCGTCGGCCGTGCCGACCAGCCGCTGACGCGGTCCAACGGCCGGCTCGGCGAGCTTGCCGCTGCCGCCCAGCGCGAACTGACCGGCGCCGACGTCGCCCTCGTCAACCCCGGCAGCCTGCGCGCCGATCTCGACGCCGGGCCGCTGCTCTACGAGGAGCTGTTCGCGGTTCACCCCTACGACTTTCCGCTCGTCCGGTCGAAGCTGAGCGGACGCGCGTTGGGCGAGTTGGTCGCCGAGCTGCGGATCGGCGCGTCCGACCTGGGCGCCTACTTCGCCGGTCCGGCGCGGATCGATCCCGATGAGACCTACGTCGTCTCGACCAACGAGTGGATGGCCACCGGCGACGGCTTCCCAGTGCTGGGTGCCGCCGACCGTGTCGGCGAGCCGGTCGGCAGCGAGACCGAGGCGCTCGTCAGCTACGTCGCGCAGCAGCGCTGACGCGGCGCGAAAGATCTTCACATCTCGTGCGCATGTCCTTCACAGGATGGTCGCCATCTGGCCGTACCGTCGCTTCGATGCCCGCGATAGTTGCCGCCTGCGTTGCGCTCGCCTTTGCCTCGCTCGCCCTCCCGTCGGAGCCGAGCTTCGATCCGTGGGCCTGGATCGTCTGGGGTCGCGAGCTGCTGCTGTTCGACCTCGACACGACCGGGGGCCCGTCGTGGAAGCCGCTGCCGGTGCTGTTCACCGCCGCCTTCGCACCGTTCTCGCTGATCGACGAGGGGATCCCGGCGGCGCTCTGGCTGGTCGTCGCGCGGACCGGCGCGCTGCTGTCGATCGTGCTCGCCTTCCGTGTGGCACGACGGCTCGCCGGTCCCGGGCGCTGGACGGGGATCGGCGCCGGCGTAGTCGCCGCGATCGCGCTCGCCTTCGCACCGCAGTGGCTGCGCTACGCCGCCCACGGCAACGAGGTCCCGATGGCGGTCGCGCTGATGCTCTGGGGCGTCGAGCGCCATCTCGACGGCCGCCGCGCGCAAGCGCTCGTCTCGGTCTTCCTCGCCTGCCTGCTGCGGCCCGAGGTTTTCCCGTTCCTCGCGATCTACGCGGTCTGGCTGTGGCGCGCCGATCCGGCGCTGCGGCGGCTGACCGTCGCGCTCGGGGTCGGGCTGCCGCTGCTCTGGCTGGTTCCCGACTGGATTGGGTCGGGCGACCCGTTCGGCGCCGGCCGCAAGGCGAGCAGCGAGCCGCACTGGAGCCTCTCGGTGCGCGATCAGCCGTGGTTGGCGGCGCTCGAGCGGACCCACCGGATCGCCGGCCTCCCGCTCGAGCTGGGCGCCGTCGGCGCGGCGCTGTTCGCGCTCCGTCGTCGCGACCGCACAGTGCTCGCCCTGTTCGCCGTCGCCGTCGCCTGGGTCGCCCTGGTCGTGGCGATGACCGAAGCCGGCTTCTCCGGCAGCGCCCGCTACTTCGTGCCGGCGGTCGTGATCGCCTCGATCCTCACCGGGCTGGCGGTCGCGTGGACGGTAGAGGCGGCTGTGCGTTGGGCGAACACCTTCACCGCTCGCCTCAGGTCCGGTGGTCGCGCGCCGCGGTTCTCCGGGTCGGCGACGCCGCCGGGACGGTCGCCGTCTTTCGCCGGCCGCCCGGCGGCGATCGGCGCGGGCCTGGTCGCGGCCGCCGTGCTCACCGTCGCAAAAGGGTCGGCATGAACTTCCTCCTTGAACGTGATCGTCAGGCCGCGGCGAGCGGCGGCAACGCCAGCTCGTCGAGCAGAGCGGCGAGCTCGCGGAGTTGCAGGCGTCGCTGCCCGAGGCCGTCGAGCGCGCTGGCGGCGCCAGCCAGGTCGTCACCTTCGGCCCGCCGAGCGTCAACCGCGCCTTCCAGACCCGCCTCGCCTGGGAGACCCACCTGCCGCTGCTCGACGTCGAGAGCGCCGGCGCCGGCGACGGTTTGATCTTCAGCGTCCCCGGCAGTCCGATGCGCGGCGTCCTCCCTCCGGCGGCGCTCACCGCAGCCACGCTTCAACAACCACTTGCCCGCGCGGGCCTCTGGCAGGTCCGCCGTCGTCTTGACACCACCGTCGCGCGCGCCGTCGGCGGCACCGGACCCTAGTTGCCGCTGATGCTCGCCATGCGTGAGTATCTCCCGCATGGTCAGTGAGGCGACAGGGGGCGAGACGGTAGGCACTCCGCGGCTCGCCTTGCTGCTGGCGGCGGCGATGTTCGTGTTCGTGATCGACACGTCGCTGATGAACGTGTCGATCTCGGCGGTCGTCCGCGACCTCGACACGACTGTGAGCGGCGTCCAGGCGGCGGTGGCGATCGAGGCGCTGGTGTCGGCCGCGTTCATCCTGATCGGCAGCAAGATGGGCGACCTCTTCGGCCGCAAGCGCGCCTACGTCGTAGGCCTGGTCCTCTATGCGCTCGGCGCGTTGGCGATGGTGGTCGGCCAGGGCCTCGCCGCGATCATCGTCTTCTGGGCGGTCGTCGGCGGTCTCGGAGCGTCGCTCTACATGCCCGCGATGCAGTCGCTGATCCACGGCAACTTCGAAGGCAAGATGCAGGCGCGGGTCTACGCGCTCGTCGGGGCGTCGGCCGCGATCGCCGCCGCGATCGGGCCGCTGCTCGGCGGCTTCCTGACGACCTTCCTGTCGTGGCGGGTCGGGTTCCTGCTCGAGGCGGTCGTCATCGCGATCGTCCTGGCCGGGAGCGGCTCGATTCGCGACGTCGCCTACACCGGCGATCGCTCTGTCGACTGGGTCGGCGCCGTGCTGTCGGTGCTCGGCATGGGCGGGCTGGTGCTCGGCGTCCTGGTCTGGCAGGAGGGCGGCGAGTCGGTGGCGGCGCTGATCGCGGTCGGGGTGGCCTCCCTGGCGGCCTTCGTCTACTGGATCGTTCGCCGCAAGCGCGCCGGCAAGCCGGTTCTGCTCGACCCGTCGCTGTTCGGCTCGAAGCTGTTCAGCTTCGGGATCGCTGAGGGCGTCCTCCAGCAGATCGCCCTCGGCGGGCTGCTGATCTCGCTGCCGATCTACCTGCAACTGGTTCTGGGCTACAACGCGCTGGAGGCTGGTCTGTCGCTCGCGCCGCTCTCGCTGACCATGTTCGGTGTGGCGCTGCTCGCCGGCAAGCGTGCCGGGAAACGGCGGCCGAGCAGCATCATCCGCGCCGGGTTCGGGGCCTTGGTCGTCGCGCTGCTGATCCTGATCCCGCTCGTCCCGAGCGCCTCCAGCGGCTGGTACCTAGCGATTCCGCTGGTGCTCGCCGGCGCCGGGCTCGGAATGCTCGTCTCTCAGCTCAACAACTACACGCTGGCGCCGATCTCCGAGGAGCGGGTCGGCGAGGCGGCGGGCGTCAACTCGTCGACCGGATCGTTCGGCCTGTCATTCGGTCTCGCCTTCGCGGGCGCGGTGATGCTCGCCACGCTGTCGATCGCCTTCACCGACATGGCGAAGTCGAGCAGCGTCCTGCCGCCGGCCGAGCAGCAGCAGGTCGCCGACGTGCTCGAGATCGACGCGCAGGTGATGGGCGACGCCCAGCTCGAGCAGCAGCTGGCCGGCCAGCCCGAGGAGATCCAGGACGAGATCCTCAGCATCAACGACGACGCCCGCGACCTCGCCCTGCAGATCGCGCTGCTGGTCTCGCTGATCGCGGCGCTGATCGGCCTGTTCAACGGCTTCCGCATGATGCGCCTGCCCGACCCTCAGCCATGACCCCGCTACGCAAGCTCCGCCGCGAGTCGATGGGATTCGCGATCGGCTCGCTCTGCTTCGCGCTCGGCGCGCTGCCCGGCTACGGCCAACTGGTCGGCGAGGGCGCCGACAATGTCACCTACTTCGTCGGTTCGCTGTTCTTCACCACGGCTGCGTTCATCCAGCTGCGGCTCAGCGGCCGCTGGCGGCGCGGCGCCTGGAAGTCGCGCGAGGACTGGGACGATTGGTGGTCGGCGGCGGTCCAGTTCGTCGGCACACTGCTCTTCAACGTCAGCACCGCCAGCGCGCTCTACAAGCACCT
>CAMLNW010000036.1 GCA_946481495.1 uncultured Actinomycetes bacterium | reverse complement strand
CCGACCGCGCGCCGATCCTGCTGATCCCGCCGCTCGCCGCGCCCGCGAGCTGCTTCGACCTCCAGCGCGGTTGCAGCCTGGTCGAGCACTTGAGCTCGCTCGGCTACCCGACCTATGTCGTCGACTACGGGCCGATCTCCTTCGGCGACCGTGCGCTCGGCCTCGAGCACTGGGTCGAGGACGTACTTCCGACCGCGATCGGCGTCGTCCACGAGGACAGCGGCCGGCCGGTACAGCCAGTCGGCTGGTGCCTCGGCGGCATCCTGACGCTGCTGACCGTGGCGAGCGACCAGGACCTGCCGATCGCCTCCGTCGCGTTGATCGCGAGCCCATTCGACTTCACCCAGGTGCGCCTTGCGGCACCGTTGCGCCAACTTGGCCGGCTGACTGGCGGCGCGCTCGAGACCGCGCTCTACCGGGCACTGGGCGGAGCGCCGGCGCCGCTGGTCAGCCGTGCCTTCCAGCTGACCTCGTTCGACCGCTACCTGACGAAACCGCTCTGGGTACTGCGCAACCTCCAGCACCGCGATTCAATCGCGCACTCCGAGGCGATCGACGACTACATGGCGAACATGCTCGCCTACCCGGGCCGGACCTTCGGCCAGCTCTACCACCGCTTCTTCCGCGTCAACGACCTCGCCGATGGCGTCGTCGACCTCGGCGACCATCAGATCGAGCTGGCCAACGTCCGTCAGCCGGTGCTCGTGATCGCTGGCGATGCCGACGTCCTCGCTCCGGCCGCGGCGGTCCGAGCAGTCGTCGACCTGCTGCCAAACGCCGAGTCGGTCGACTTCCAGCTGGTCAGCGGCAGCCACCTCGGCGTGCTTACCGGCCGCAATGCCGAGGCGACGACCTGGCGCCACCTCGACGAGTTCCTCGCGGCCGAGAACCCATTGCGCGACGCGCCCGCCCGCCAGCCGGCGGCGGTGTCGATCAGCTAGGCGCGCGCCGGAGCCTGACCGGCGACGACGTCGTCACCGGTACCCGATGCCTCGAAGTCGGCGTCGGGCATGACTCGGTCGAGCGGCCCTGGCAGCCACCAGTTCCACTCGCCCATGATCTCCATCGTCGCCGGCACAAGCACGAGCCGAACGATCGTCGCGTCGAGCGCGACCGCCACCGCCAGCCCAACGCCGATCTCCTTGACCGACGGCACACCGACCCCGGCGAAGACAGCGAACACCGCGACCATAATCAGCGCGGCGCTCGAGATCGTCGCCGCGCTGCGCGCGAGCCCCTGAGCGACCGCCAGCTTTGAATCGCCGGTAGCGGCGTAGCGCTCCTTGATCCGGCTCAACAGGAAGACCTCGTAGTCCATCGACAGGCCGAAGACGATCGCCAGCAGCAGCGGCGGCGTCATCGTGCTGATGTAGCCGAGCGACTGGAAGCCGAGGAAGCCGTCGATCCAGCCCCACTGGAAGATCATCACCAGCACGCCGTAGGCGGCGCCGACCGACAGCAGGTTCATCAGCACCGCCTTTAGCGGCAGCAGCACCGAGCGCAGCAGGAAGAACAGCACGATGTAGCTGAACGCGAGTACGAACAGCGCGATCTTCCAGAGCGAGTCGGTCACCTGGACGCGAAAGTCCTCGACCGATGCGGTCGCCCCGCCAACATCGACCTGTGCGACGGTGGCCAGCGCGCCGGCGCCGCTCTGTCCGTCACGCAGCCGCTCGACGAAGTCGCGCGCCTGCTGGCTCTCGGCGTCGGTCCGCGGCGTGATCAAGACCAACGCCGCGCCGCCGTCGTTCGAGGGCGCCGCCGGCCGAACGCTCGCCGCCTCGGGGTCGTCCTCGACCGTCGCGACGAACTCCTTCAGCGCCCGCCGGTTCTCCGGGTCGGTAGCGACGCCCTCCTCGAAGGTCGCCACCACCTCGACCGGCGACGCGGCGCCAGGACCGGTCTGCTTGGCCGCGAGCTCGGCCCCGACGCGCGTCTCATTGCCGTCGGGGAACTGGCGCAGGGCGCCATCGCCGGTCTCCAAAGACAGCGCTGGAATCGCCAACACGAGCATGAACGCGGTCGCCGCGGCAGCGGTGACGCCGGGACGCCGTGTGACGCGGTCGGTCCAGGTCTGCCAGAAGCCAGGAGCGCCCTCGGCGTGCGGCGGACGGCGGAAGACACGCCGCAGCCAGCGGACGATCGCCGCCACGACACCCGCGGTCCGGCCTGGCTCGTAGCCGCGCCGGCCGGTCGCGGCCATCAGTGCCGGCAGGAACGTCATCGCCGCGATGATCGAGACGGCGACGACCATGATCGCCCCGTACGCCATCGAGCGCAGCGTCGTCGAGTCGATCAGCAGCAGCCCGGCGAGCGAGACGATCACGGTGACGCCCGAGAAGGCGACCGCAACGCCGGAGGTGCGCATCGCGATCCGCCGCGCCTCGACCGGATCGGCGCCAGCCGCGATCTCCTCGCGATAGCGCGACAGGATGAACAGCGAATAGTCGACCGCGACGCCGATGCCGATCATCGACGCGACGTTGGTCACGAAGACCGACATGTCGGTCGCCTGCGACAGGAAGAAGATGCCAGCGCCGGTGATCATCACGCTGGCGAACCCGAGCACGAGCGGCAGCAGCGCCGCGACCAGCGAGCCGAAGACGGCGAGCAGGATCAGCAGGACGATCGGGAAGCCCGTCCCCTCGGCGCGCTCGAGGTCCTTCTTGCTGAGGTCCTGCATGCCGGCCCAGAGCGCCTGCTCGCCGACGAGGTAGGTCTGGACGCCATCGCGTGCGCCCTCGCCGATGCCGAGCTCCTTCCGCAGGTCGACGGCGAGGTCCGCGGTGTCGTCCATGTTGCCGCCCGTCTTCAGCGGGGCGACGGCGATCGGCGATCGCGTGGCGTCGCGCTCAGCGGCGGCAAGCGCTCGCGGCGTCAGCTCGGCCAGGGGGACGTCGTCGGTGATCGCATCAACGCGGGCGAGCTCGCGCCGGACGTCGGCGGCGTCACCGCCCGGCTGACGTGCGACCACGACCGACAGGCTCTGTCGCTGGGCGTCGTCGAAGTCGGCGAGCGCGCGGTCGACGGCGTCCGAGCCCGAGCCCGGGATCGAGAAGCCACCTGCCGTCAGATGCTCGGTCTGCTTGATCGCGAACGGCAGCGAGACGAGCAGCAGTGCCACCCAGGCCCCGAGCACGAGGCGTCGCCTCCGCTCGAGGAAGGACGTCAGCCTGTCCATGAAACGCTGCATGCGATCCCCTTTCCGACGGTCCGCTGCCCTGGTTGGCCAGCCAGCCAATTCTTGCATGGATTCGAACACGCCGGCAGCGCCCCGACTGTGATGTCGCTCACAGAGGCGCTAGGAAGCGCCGAGCAGGCGGCGCGCGGTCTGCACGCCGAGCGCGAATGCCGGAGCGCTGTCCCACTCCGGGTCCGAGATCACCTGGAGGCCCATGCCGTCGCCGAGCGCGAACAGCAGCGACGCGACGTCCTCTGGCTTGGCGTCCAACTCGACGACGCCCTCACGCTGCTTCTCGTCCAGCGCCGCCGCGAGATGCCCACGCCAGCGCCGGTAGAGCTCCGCCAGCTCGGCGCGGATCTCCTCGCTGCGCCGCGACGCACTGAGCATCTCGTACAGCACCGCCTGGCCCGGCTCGTCGGAGAGGAACGCCTCGAGCGTCTGAACCAGGAAAGCGACGAACTCATCGGCGCTGGTCGCTGTGGCAAGCCGCTCCTCGAGCGCGGCCACGCGCGTGTCGCAGTCGTTGCGGACCACCTCGACCATCAGGCGCTCTTTGGAGCCGAAGTAGTAGTGCAGCAAGCCGCGCGATACGCCAGCTTCGCGGGCGACGACGTCGAACGTCGAAGCAGCCGCGCCGCGCTTCCCGACGCTGGTGCGCATCGCCTCGACGATGCGCCTCGCCTTCTCGCCCTCGAGCTTGCGCGGTGTCGCTACCGAAGCCTCCATTGGCCGACCAGTCTAGCTGGCCGGCCAGCCAGAAGGCTTCTCTATGAGGCGTTGGCGGTCTCGGCCCCGTCCGGCGCGGGCGCCGGAGTCGGCGTCGTAGTCGCCGTGTACTCGTACTCCTCCTCGGCACCGAAGAGAGCGTCGAGCGCCTTCTTGCGCAGATCCTCGCTGAGCGCCAGCGCCAGACCGGCACCGACGAGCGCGATCAGGATCAGCCGCCCAAAGCCGCGCTTGCGCTTCTTCGGCTCACGCAGCGCGTCGGCGGCGCTCTTCAGCGACTCGGCGGCCTGCTTGAGGTCACGCTGGACCTTCTTGTCCTCGAGCGCCTTCTGCGGACCCTTGCTGTCGATCCGCCCATACACCTTGCGCGCCGAGTCGAACGCCGCGCGCAGCTCGTCGCGCAGGTCGTCGTCCTCGATCAACCGCTGGACGTAGGGGTTGTCGCGCAGCGCCTGGCCGGCAGCGATCGCTCCGGCCGCGCCCTTCGCTTTCCTCTTGGCTGCCATTGCACTCCTCGCTTTCGGCTTGACGTCGCACCGAGGATAGCCATCAATCCAAGGCTGCCGCGGGAACGTCGTATACGGCGCCCTCACGAGCAACCTCGACGGGACCGCCGAAGGCCGCGGCCGCCTGCTCGCGCGCCCGCTCCTGATCGAGCTCGTCGGAGATGTGCGTCAACACGACCCGCGCGACGCCGGCGTCGCGACCGTGCTCGCCGGCCTCCTCGGCCGTCAGATGGCCACGTACGCCGGTGCGCTCTGGTCGCGGCAGCGTCGCCTCGACCAGGAAGAGGTCCGCTCCGCGAGCGAACTCGACCAACTCTGAGGCCGGCCGCGAGTCGGACCCGAACACGAGCCGCCCGCCACCGTTCTCCGATGTGACCGAGACCGCATAGGCATCGATGAAGTGCGGCATCAGGGCGAAGCCGAACCGCAGCGGCCCCACCTCGATGACCGAGTCGACCGCGTACTCCTCGAGATCGAATGCCTGCTCGATCAGCTCCTCGTTGCCCCAGGCGCCGACGACCCGGCGAAACGTCCTGGCCGCGCCCGGCGAAGCCACCAGTCGCGGGCGTGCCGGCGAATCGGTCCCGGGCCACGGCGGCACCGGCACCGGCTGTTGCCGCGGCGCATAGATCAGCGCATACGAGAACGGGACGAGGTCGATGAAGTGGTCCGCGTGCAGGTGCGAGATCACGACAGCGTCGACGTCTACGTAGTCGACGAACTTGCGCAGCTTCCCGAAGACGCCGTTGCCACAGTCGAGCAGGACCGTCGTGTCGCCCTCCCGCAACAGGTAGCCCGAACAAGCCCCGTCGGCGTCCTGCCAAGCGGGCGACTTCCCGAGCACCGTGAGCTGCATGTCGGGAATCTACCCGCGAACGGGCTCCAGCGATCCTCTATCCGGGCTGAGGGAAGGCGTAGGCGGCCCAAGTGCGCTCGGTCCGGAACGAGAACGCGAGCTGCTTCTCGGGCGCGAGGCCGCGCTCGGCGGGCCGGAAGGTCGTGCATGGCTCGTCCAGCTCTAGCGCGCACAACTGGTTCTGGTGGAAGAAGCAGTCCTCACACGTCACGCGCTTCGCCTTCTTCGCCATCTGCCGGTCGTCGCTCCTGAGATTGGGGTTGCCTGCGATCGAGTCAGCATCGTTACGAAACCTTCACGTTCGCGAGCGAGCGACTTCGCAAAGGCCGGGTTTTTTCGCGCGACCGGTTCAATGGCAGCTGTGGAGTTGGTCACAGGAGCTTCGGGCTACGTCGGCGGCCGGCTGGTCGAGCGGCTGCGCGCCGAAGGCCGCGACGTGCGCGCGCTCGTCCGCGATCCCGCCCGGCTTGCTCCGCAGGAGGGAGTCGAGGTGGTCGGCGGCGACCTGCTCGACGGAGTCGGTCTCGATCGCGCGCTCGACGGCTGCTCAGTCGCCTACTACCTCGTCCACTCGATGGAGGCCATGCCCGGCGGCAAGCGCGATTTCGCCGGTCGCGACCGCCGCGCCGCTGAGCGCTTCGCGGTCGCCGCGGCAGCAGCCGGCATCGAGCGCGTCGTCTATCTCGGCGGTCTGGCCCCTCAGACAGGCATCCCGTCCGCGCACATCGCGTCGCGCGTCAAGGTCGAGGAGATTCTGCTCGACCTCGCTCCCGGGCCAACGTCGCTGCGGGCTTCGATTCTGATCGGCGCCCGCTCAGCCTCGTTTCGAATTCTCGTGCGACTCGTCGAGCGTCTACGGCTCCTGCCCCTACCGGCTTGGCGCGCGAATGTCACGCAACCGATCGCCGAGCGCGATGCGATCGAGTTCCTGGCACGTACAGCGGCGATCCCCGCGACAGCGGGACGTTCGCTCGACATCGCGGGTCCGGACGTGGTGAGCTACGGCGAGATGATCGAGCAGATCGCCGACCAGATGGGCGTTGGTCGTACCCCGATCGGCTTTGGCGTGTCGCTCACATCACCCGCTAGCGCCGTCGTCGCGGCCGTGACCGGTCAGCCGCTGGAGCTGGTGAGACCGTTGATGGAAAGCCTGGAGCAGGACCTACTGCCCCGTGACGCCAACGCCGCGCCGCGCCTCTACGGAATCCGCACACTCCCCTTCGAGCGAGCGGTGAGTCACGCGCTCGGCGACTGGGAGTCGCGCGAGGAGCTGGCTGCCTGGTGAAGGTCGAGCGCTCGATCGAGATCGCGGCAACGCCGGAACGGATCTACCAGGTGATCATGGATCCCGCCTGCCTCGAGCAGTGGGTCACCATCCACGCCGCACTCGAAGACGCGCCCGCCGGACAGCTCGAACGCGGCTCGGAGCTGACACAAAGGCTCGAGCTCGCCGGGCATGGGTTCACCGTCCACTGGAAGGTGATCGAGAATCGTCCAGCACGTCGCGTGGAGTGGCAGGGAAAGGGGCCAATGCGCTCACACGCTGGGGTCACCTACGAACTGGCACCAGACGGCGATGGCGGCACGCGCTTCACCTACACGAACGAGTTCGCGCTTCCCGGTGGCCCGCTGGGCCGGATAGCCGGTTCGGTAGTCAGGCGAGTCACGGCCGGCGAGCTGGACCGCTCACTCGACCGCCTGCGGGCGATGGTCGAGTAACCAGCTAGAGACCTTCGCGCCCAATAGTTAAGAACATGGTCTTTCTGGCCTAACGACGCCAGTAAGGAAGCCATTCATCTGTAACACTGTTCAGATAAGGGTCTGACAGGGCATCCCAACCCTGATCAGGCGAACAACGAGGAGGTTCCCCCCCACTGTGACCGACTTCCTACAGAAGACGCTCAAAGACATCGAGGCGCGTCGCCGCGAGCTCGCTCCGCTGGTCGAGGAGTACCGCCAGCTCGAGGAGGCCGCTGCCGCGTTGCAGGGCGTCGACGGAGGCAGCCGCCGAGCTGGCCGACCCGCCGCCGCCGCTGCGGCGCCGTCTCGTCCCGCCCGCCGTCGCCGGGCGTCCGGATCGACCGGAACCGGCCGTCGCGGCCGTCCGCGTGGCTCCGGCAAGCGTGCCCAGCAGGCGCTCGACCTGGTCGCCGGCCAGCCCGGGATCACGATTCCCGAGCTCGCCAAGGCGATGAAGATCCAGCCGAACTACCTCTACCGGGTACTCCCCGGCCTGGAGAAGGACGGCAAGGTCAAGAAGAAGGACAAGGGCTGGTACCCGGGCTGACCGGAAGTACAAGCCTGAACACAACGGGGCCGGCATATGCCGGCCCCGCTTGTTTCTGGAGTCGTGCGGCCTAGATCAGGCCGAGTCCCTTGACCGCATCGCGCTCGCCGGCGAGCTCGGCGACGGAGGCGTCGATGCGCTCGCGTGAGAACTCGTCGATCTCCAAACCCTGCACGATCGACCACTCGCCGCCCGCCGCGGTACACGGGAAGCCGGCGATGATTCCCTCCTCGATGCCATAGCTGCCGTCGGACGGCACGCCCATCGAGACCCAGTCGCCGGCAGGCGTCCCGCTGACCCAATCGCGCACGTGATCGATCGCGGCGTTGGCGGCCGAGGCGGCGCTCGAACTGCCACGCGCGTCGATGATCGCGGCACCGCGCTTGGCAACGGTCGGAATGAACTGCTCCGCGACCCACACCTGGTCGTCGATCGCCCCGAGGACCGACTCGCCGCCGACCTTCGCGTTGGTCAGGTCCGGGTACTGAGTGGCCGAGTGGTTACCCCACACGGTCACATTGGTGAAATCCGACACCGGGCGCGCGAGCTTGCTCGCGGCCTGGGAGATCGCCCGGTTGTGGTCGAGCCGCATCATCGCGGTGAACCGCTCGCGCGGGACGTCGGGAGCGTTGGCCGCGGCGATCAGCGTGTTGGTGTTCGCCGGGTTGCCGACGACCAGCACCTTGATGTCGTCAGCCGCGTGGGCGTTGATTGCCTGGCCCTGCGGACGGAAGATACCGCCGTTGGCCTCGAGCAGATCGCCGCGCTCCATGCCCGGACCACGCGGACGGGCACCCACCAACAGCCCGATGTTCGCACCATCGAAGGCGCGGTTCGGGTCGTCGCTGATGTCAATGTTGGCGAGCAGCGGGAACGCACAGTCGTCGAGCTCCATCGCCGTTCCCTCGGCCGCCTTGATCGCCTGCGGAATCTCCAGCAGACGCAGCTCGACGGGAGTGTCGGGACCGAGCAGCTGACCGCTGGCGATCCGGAAGAGCAGCGCGTAGCCGATCTGACCGGCAGCGCCGGTAACAGTTACCTTGACGGGGGTACTCACGGTAGTTCTCTCCTAGAGGTGTCGGGGAAGGTGGCCGCTATGCCATCGCCTGCTGAAGGCGCTCGTCGATCGCGGCGAGAAATTCTTGGGTGGTCTGGAACGGCTGGTTGGGACCGACCAGCAACGCAAGGTCCTTGGTCATCTGCCCGCTCTCGACGGTCTCGATGCAGACCCGCTCGAGCGTGTCGGCGAACTCCGTGACCGCAGGCGTCTCGTCCATCCGCCCGCGTGCCGCGAGCGCGCGTGTCCAAGCGAAGATCGAGGCGATCGGATTGGTCGAGGTCGGCTTGCCCTGCTGATGCTGGCGGTAGTGACGGGTGACGGTTCCGTGTGCCGCCTCGGCCTCGACCGTCTTGCCGTCGGGCGTCATCAGAACGCTCGTCATCAGACCGAGCGAGCCGAAGCCCTGAGCGACGGTGTCGGACTGGACGTCGCCGTCGTAGTTCTTACAGGCCCAGACGTAGCCGCCCTCCCACTTCAACGCCGCAGCGACCATGTCGTCGATCAGGCGGTGCTCGTAGGTGATGCCGGCAGCCTCGAAGTCGGCCTGGAACTCACTCTCGAAGACTTCCTGGAAGAGGTCCTTGAAGCGCCCGTCGTAGCGCTTCATGATCGTGTTCTTGGTCGAGAGGTAGACCGGGTAGCCACGCTCGAGGCCGTAACGCATCGAGGCGCGCGCGAAGTCACGGATCGAGTCGTCGAGGTTGTACATCGCCATCGCGATGCCACCGCCGGGGAAGTCGTAGACGTCGAGCTCGATCGGCTGCGAGCCATCCTTCGGTGTGTAGGTGAGCGTCAGCGATCCCTCACCTGGCACGACGAGATCGGTCGCGCGGTACTGGTCGCCGAAGGCGTGACGGCCAATGATGATCGGCTTCTTCCAACCAGGCACGAGCCGCGGAATGTTCGAGATCACGATCGGCTCGCGGAAGATCACTCCGCCGAGGATGTTGCGGATCGTGCCGTTCGGCGAGCGGTACATCTCCTTGAGGCCGAACTCCTCGACGCGCGCCTCGTCGGGCGTGATCGTGGCGCACTTGACGCCGACCCCGTGGCGCTTGATCGCATTGGCGGCGTCGACGGTGATCTGGTCGGAGGTCGCGTCGCGACTCTCGATGCCGAGGTCGAAGTATTCGATCTCGACGCCGAGGTAGGGAAGGATCAGCTGGTCCTTGATGAAGGCCCAAATGATGCGGGTCATCTCGTCGCCGTCGAGCTCGACGATCGGGTTCTTGACTTGGATCTTTGCCACCAGGGTCCCTTCGCTCTTCCTTCGCTGATCGGCGGGCGCAGGTTACTGCCACCATGTGTTGCGTGTTCGGCGGCGGATCGATCCAGTTCGCGCGCGTCTTCGGGATTCGCATCGGTGTTGACCCAAGCTGGTTCTTCGTCTTCTTCCTGATCATCTGGTCGCTGTCGGGCTACTACGGCGAGCCCGAGCTCTTCCCCGAGGGCAGCACCGCATTCGTACTCGCGACGATCTCCGCCCTGCTGTTTTTCCTGTCGGTGCTGCTGCACGAGCTCGGCCATGCCTTCGAGGCGCGCCGGTCCGGAATCGGGATCACCGGCATCGATCTCTGGATGTTCGGCGGGGTCGCGAAGATGGAGCGCGACTCGAGGAGCGCCGGCGAGGAGTTCAGGGTGGCGGTCGCGGGGCCGCTGGTCACGCTGGCGATCGCAGTCGCCTGTTGGGCGATCGGAGCCTTGATGAGCGGAGCTGCGGAGTCGTGGGACGCCCTGCGGTTCACCGTCGCGACCGACAACGAGGCACTCGCGGTCATCGGCTACCTCGGGTCGGTCAACGTCCTACTGCTGCTGTTCAACCTGATCCCGGGCTTCCCGCTCGACGGCGGCCGGATCGCGCGCGCGATCGCCTGGAAGGTGACCGGTAGCCGTACACGCGCGACACGCTTCGCAGGCACGCTCGGACGCGGGTTCGCGTTCCTGATGATCGGCGTCGGCGTCCTGTTGGCGATGACCGGCGACCTGATCAGCGGCGTCTGGCTCGGGATCATCGGCGTCTTCCTCAACCAGGCAGCGCGCGGCGCGATCGCCCAGACCGAGCTGACCGACCGGATCGAGGGGCTGTCGGTAGCCGACGTCATGGACTCCGATCCAGTCGCGATCCCGGCCGAGCTCAGCCTCGACCGCGCCCACGACGAGTACTTCCTCCGTTACGGCTGGCCGTGGTTCCCGGTCGTCGAAGCCGATGGTCGCCTGGTCGGATTGGTGACCGAGCAAAGCATCAGCAGCCTGCCCGAGGCGCTTTGGGCGGGACGGACAGTCGCCTCGGTGATGGCCAACGACACCGTCGGCGGCGACAGCTCGCTGCGCGTCGACGCCACCGAGCCGCTCGAGGCGCTGCTCGGCCGCGAGGGGCTCATCCGTCTCGGCGCCCTAATGGCCGTAGACAGCGACGGCCGCCTGCGCGGCATCGTTACCGCCGACC
Source organism: uncultured Actinomycetes bacterium (assembly GCA_946481495.1). The sequence goes on along the minus strand of CAMLNW010000036.1, from coordinate 4,107 downwards.
GGGTGCGGCGCGCGCTCCAGCCGGCCCCCGGTCGTTAGGGATACCTACCTCCAGCCGCTAGGCGAATCTGGGTTTTCTTGGGATAGGATCGCCGCCGCCGCGACGCAGCGCCCCTCCCCGCCCCTTATGCCCCAGCACGACGTCCTAGTCATCGGAGCCGGTCTAGCCGGCCAGCGCGCAGCCCTCGCGGCTGCCGAGGGCGGCGCATCCGTCGGGATCATCTCGAAGGTGCATCCGGTCCGCTCGCACTCCAACGCGGCGCAGGGCGGGATCAACGCGGCGCTCAACCCCGAGGACTCCTGGGAGTCGCACGCGTTCGACACCGTCAAGGGCTCGGACTACCTCGGCGACCAGGACGCGATCGAGATCATGTGTCGCGAGGCGCCGGAGGAGATCCTCCACCTCGAGCACCTCGGCGTCACCTTCCACCGCAACGAGCAGGGCAAGCTCGGCACGCGCGCCTTCGGTGGCGCCTCCGCCGCGCGCACCTACTACGTCGCCGACATCACTGGCCAGGCGATCCTGCACGTGCTCTACGAGCAGCTGATGAAGTTCGGCGACCAGATCGACCGCTACGAGGAGTGGTTCACGACCGCGCTCGTCAAGGACGACAGCGGTCGCATCGCCGGCGCCGTGACGCGCAACATCCGCGACGGCTCGCTGCAGCTGTTCACCGCCAAGACCGTGATCCTCGCAACCGGCGGCAACGGCCAGATCTTCAACCCCTCCACCAACGCGCTGATCTGCACCGGCGACGGCATCGCGCAGGCCTACCGCGCCGGCGCGACGCTGATGGACATGGAGATGATCCAGTACCACCCGACGACGCTCGCCGGGATCGGGCTGCTGATCACCGAGGGGGCGCGCGGCGAGGGCGCCCATCTCTACAACGCGCAGGGCGAGCGCTTCATGGAGAAGTACGCGCCGAACAAGATGGAGCTCGCCTCGCGCGACGTCGTATCGCGCGCCGAGCAGACCGAGATCAACGAGGGCCGCGGCTTCCCCGACGGCACCGTCGCGCTCGACATCACCGTCGTCCCGAAGCAGCGGATCCACGAGGCGCTGCGCGAGATCGTGATGGTCGGCCGCGACTTCGCCGGCGTCGACATCACGCGCGAGCCGATCCACATCAAGCCGGGCAACCACTACGTCATGGGCGGGATCAAGACCAACGTCGATGGCGAGACCGACGTCCCCGGCCTCTACGCGGCCGGCGAGTGCGCCTGCGTCTCGGTCCACGGCGGCAACCGCCTGGGCGCCAACTCGCTCCTGGACACGCTGATCTTCGGCCGCCGCTCCGGTGCCCACGCTGCCCAGGTCGCCAAGGGCATGTCGATGCCGACGCCGTCCAGCGACGACCTCGCGCGCGAGCAGGAGCTGCTCGACACGATCGTCAAGCGCGACCGCACCGGCCGCCGCGTCTCGGAGATCAAGGCCGAGATGGGCGCCGTGATGGACAAGCACTGCGCGGTCTTCCGCGACGAGGCGGGCCTCAACGTCGCGCTCGAGGCCGTCAAGCGGCTGCGCGAGGAGGCCAAGACGGTCGCGATCGACGACAAGGGCAGCGTCTTCAACCAGGACGTGCTCGGGGCGCTCGAGCTGCAGTACATGCTCGACAACGCCGAGTGCATCGTCACCGGCGCGATCGAGCGCAAGGAGAGTCGTGGCGCCCAGTTCCGCACCGACTTCCCGGAGCGCAACGACGAGGAGTGGATCAAGCACATCAACTTGACCGCCAACGAGGCCGGCGAGCCGGAGATCTCCTACTCCGAGGTCACGATGACCCAGTGGGAGCCCCAGGAGCGCAAGTACTAAGCGACTAGGTTTGAACTGAGTAGATGCCCGACTACAAGCTGAAGATCCGTCGTTACGACCCCGAGTCGGGCAAGGCCGCCTACTGGAGCGAGTACGACGTCTCGGTCGAGTCGGAGCGCTCGGTCCTGAAGGGCATCCTCACCGCCCGCGACGACCAGGATGGCTCGATCGGCATCCGCTGCTCCTGCCAGGCCGCGATCTGCGGCTCATGCGCGATCCGGATCAACGGCAAGACCGCGCTCGCCTGCAACACCGCGATCGGCGAGGCCCAGGCGAAGGCCGGCGCGGGCAACCCGATCGTCGTCGAGCCGATGAACAACATGCCGGTGATCAAGGACCTGATCGTCGACATGGACGCGGTCCACTGGAAGAAGGTCCAGCGCGTGATCCCGTGGCTGCTGCCCGAGGGCGCGCCGCCGGAGCGCGAGTACATCGTGCCCGCCGAGTCGATGATAGACATCACCCAGTCGATGGCCTGCATCCAGTGCGGCGCCTGCGTCTCCTCCTGCCTCTCGATGGAAGCCGACCCGGACTTCATCGGCCCAGCGGCGCTGGCCAAGGCCTACCGCTTCGTCGGCGACCCGCGCGACGGCCAGGAGAAGGAGCGCCTGACCGACCTCGCCGAGGATCCGCACGGCATGTACGACTGCACGCACTGCTTCGCCTGCGTCGAGGTCTGCCCGAAGGACGTCGCGCCGATGAACCAGATCATGCGCCTGCGCCGCCGCGCGACCAACGACTTCGAGATCAAGGACCGCAACAACGGCTACGGCCACGAGAAGGCGTTCGTCAACCTGATCGAGAAGTACGGCACGCTGCACGAGGCGCAGCTGCTGCCGCGCTCGTTCGGCGACGGCTCGCTGCTCAAGGGCCAGACCGAGCCCGGCGCCGTCAAGGAGCTGATCGAAAGCCTCCCGACCGCGATTCGCGGCCTGAAGTCGGGCAAGGTCTCGCCGGTCAAGGCGCTGTGGCACCACAAGCTGCCCGGTCAGGAGAACGTCAAGAGGATCTTCGAGGAGATCGAGTCGAAGGACGAGCGCCTGGAGCTCAACCTGTACATCGTCGAGGAGGACGCCGGCGAGGAGCAGGGAGCGATGGCCGAGGGGAGTCAGGAGTCATGAAGCTCGCGTACTGGCCCGGCTGTGTCTCACGCGGCTTCACGCCCGAGCTGCACGGATCGATGAACCTCGTCGCGCCGAAGCTCGACCTCGAGCTGGTCGAGCTCGACCGCGCCAACTGCTGCGGCGCCGGCGTGATCGCCGAGCACAACCAGGAGCTCGCCGACACGCTCAACGCGCGCACCTTCGCGATGGCCCAGAAGGTCGAGGGCGCTGTCGGCATGATGAACATCTGCTCGACCTGCCAGGGCGCCCAGTCCGAGGCGCAGCAGCGCCTCGACGCCGACGGCGAGTACCGCGACGCCGTCAACTCCAACCTCGCAGTCGAGAGCCTCGCCTACCAGAAGCACGCCGAGAGCGAGTGGTGGAACAAGAACTTCCTCTGGCTGCTGGTCGAGGAGATCGGCCTCGACAAGCTGCGCTCGAAGGTCGTGCGCCCGCTCGAAGGCCTGAGGATCGCCCCCTTCTACGGCTGCTACATCGTCCGCCCGACCAAGCGGCTCGGCTACGCCGACCATCCGGAGCGCGACCAGTACCTCGAGTACGTCATCGAGGCACTCGGCGCCGAGCCGGTCGAGTACGCCGGCTCGCACAAGTGCTGCGGCTTCCCGGTCATCACGATGAACCGGACGACGTCGCTGCGCCAGGCCGGCCGCCATCTCGCCGACGCGATCGACGCCGAGGCCGACTGTCTCGTCACCCCCTGCCCGCTTTGCCACCTGAACCTGGACCTCCAGCAGCCGGCAGCCGCGCAGTTCGTCGAGCGCGACCTCGACATCCCGGTCCTCCATCTCCCGCAGATGGTCGGCCTCGCGCTCGGCCTCGAGCCGAAGGCGCTCGGGATGAACAAGCACGTCGTGAAGACGAAGTCGGTCCAGCGCAAGCTGGCCGAGCTCGCTGCCGCCTAGCGGTCGCGGTACTTCCGATTAGGGACAACCTGCGCAGGCCGCGGGTCCTGTCTCCGATTTTGGTTTCCGTGCTCGGCTCCGCGGCTCCGCTGGGACTCCGCCCCGTCCCTGGCGCGTTTGCGGTGTAGGGCGCGTTCGTTGGTCGACGGGAGGGGCTCCGCCCGGACGCTCCGCTCGCTGCGCCTGTGCGCGCAAACGCAAAATCGGCGCCACCCGCGGAGGCGGAGCGGAGCGCGTTAGCGCGAGACGTTGGTGGCGAAGAGCGT
>CAMLNW010000035.1 GCA_946481495.1 uncultured Actinomycetes bacterium | reverse complement strand
CAGTCGTTGATACGGGTCCGCTGTACGCGGCAGCCGATCTTGATGACGATGCCCACGTCGCATCGCTGGCGACACTCCAGCGCCGCGACCTCGAGTTGGTCGTCCCAGCGTTGGTGGTCGCCGAGGCGACTTACCTCGTTGGTCGTCGCTTGGGCGCCAAGGCCGAAGCGTCGTTCCTGCGAGGACTCGGCCAGATCGAGGTCGAGCCACCGCGGAACAACGACTGGGCGCGCATGGCCGAACTAGTCGACGAGTACGGAGACCTCCCCCTCGGCGGCACCGACGCATCGGTTGTGGCGCTTGCTGAGCGACTGGATACGGCGACGGTCATCACATTGGATCGACGCCACTTCACAGTCGTACGCCCGAACCACCGCGATTCCTTGGATCTACTTCCTGCGGAATAACAGGAGTGACTCAATCCTCCAACCAATCGTCTGCCTCTACATCAAAGTAGACGGTCGGGGCAGATTGGTTCGGATGCAGCGTCTCAAGCGCCTTCTGCGCGACATCGGGATCGTTCGTAGTGATGACAGCCTTCAGAGTCTCTCCACTGAAACCGCGCCGATGTATCTCTATGCGCGTTTGCTCAGTCCGACGGCCAACGAGAGAGCGGAGAGCGTCGTAGGCCGCATTACCAAGGACGCCAAGGCCAACCCCTTGGGCCAGTACCAGGAAGATTGTCGCGAGCTCAACGCCGCTGTACTGAAACAGTCGATCTATCTGTGTCGGTGCAATTGCGTCGAGGATCGCCCCGGCCTCGGCGCGATCACGATCTGACCAAGCGGCGGCATCGGCAGCAAGGACGACTGCCGCTGCACGTCCTGACCGAGGGCCGGTCTGGCCCACGGTGGCGGTGAAGGAGAATCCACCGACTACGCCGGCATCGTCGAACTTGTCTTGGACCTGAGCCCATACATCGGAGTCAACTTCAAAGGTCCCTTCGAGGGCCGAATCCCCGTTATCGAGTGGCACTACCTCTGCGTTGATCCACTTGGACACGATGGTTTGACGCGCATCATGGTCGAAAAGCATCGGGACGTCGCCCGCCCTAAGGCGCTCGGCCAAACCCTCTAGGGCCTCCGCTGTCAAACGCCATCCCGGATACTTGTCGACCGGGTGCGTCGAAGCGATGCGAGCTTTTATCTCTAGCTTCGACATCTTTCTGCAGCGCGTATTACACACCAAGCGAGCGGCCGGATTCACACGACCGCCCGCTACGGCTGATAATCGCCTGGGCTAGCGCTTCGCGGGTTTGGGTCGCGGCCGGAGAGAAACGGTGTCCTGTCCCGAATCTGACCTTTGCGCACGACAATGACGCAGCAGCCGGACGAACCTGTGTTCGCCTATAGCCGCACTGTCCATCAGCCACGGCACAACCTGGCTGGACGCAAAGAACGTTCCGACCTTCGAGACTCCACGTCTGTGAGCTACGGCCGAGCCTGTTGTATGGGACAGGCGCTGCTGGCGGGGTGGCGACGGTGGTGGGTTGGGCGCGCAGGCGGGCGTTCCGGCGCAGCCCCTCCCGTCGACCAACGCCCGAACCCTCAAGCGACAAGTCGCGCCAGGGACGGGGCGGAGTCCGGAGCCCGCCGAGCACCCAATCCCAGCCACCGGAGACAGGACCCCGGCCCTGGCGGTTGGTCCTTAGCCTGAACGGCGCGCTAGTAGCGCTGCACGGATGCGGCGGTAGTGGCGGCCGGTGGCGCGTTTGACGGCGGATCGGGCGGCCCAGGCGGCGCGTTGGCGGGTCCAAGGTAGGAAGTTGCCGGCGGCGGCTGAGGCGGCCTCGGGCGCTGTGGTGGTGTGGCGGATGGCGTAGCGGCCAACGAGGAGAAGGCCGTCGGCGGTCTTGGCGGTTGGGGTGGGCTGGGAGGTGAAGAGGATGCGGATGCCGGCGCGGGCGGCGGCCTGGCCGACCTCGGGCGAGTAGTAGCCGCCGGGGACGCTGGCGGTGATGGTGTCGATGCCGGTCTCGGCGGTGATGCGCTCGACGCTGCGCGACCACTCGTCGGCGATCTGGGCGGGTGGGCAGGCCGAGATGCGGTCGGGGTGGGTGCGGGTGTGGGAGCCGATGACGTGGCCTTGGGCGGTGAGGGCGCGGACGTCGTCCCAGGTGACGAAGCCGGGGGTTCCGACGAGGTCGGTGACGATGAAGAAGTGGCCGGGCCAGCCGCGACGGGCGAGCTCGGCTCCGGCGTCGATGGCGCTGGCGCCGCCGTCGTCGAAGGTGATCAGCCAGGGTTGGGCTGGCGGGGCTGGGGCGAGCAGGTCGGCGGCGCGGGCCGGCGGGGCGCCCACGGCGGCGCCGATCGCGTCGAGGTGGCGGCCGTACTCGTCGTCGGTGACGGCGTAGACGTCGGGGCCCTCGCCGTCGAAGCCGCCGCGTCCGCCGTGGGCGGCCACGACGTCGTGGTACATCAGCGTCGGCGCCCTCATCGGGGCGCGACCCCTCATCGGGGCGCGACGTCAGCCGTCGGCGCCGGCGTGCGGCCGGTGGTGTCGCCGGGGCTGCTGAGTCGTTCGCGCACCAGGCGCAGCAGGCTACTGGCCATGCCGGCCCCGTAACCGAAGTGGAAGGCCGGGAAGGTGGCGACGACGTTGAGGATCGAGCTGAGCGGTCCGCCGCGGCGACGGACGCCGGTGGCGCCGAAGTAGAGGGCGAGCGACAGATAGGCGGCGACCTCGGCGGTTAGCAGCCGCCGCGCGAGCGCCGATGCGGGCGCGCCGCCGGCCAGGATGGCGACCGACAGCACGAGGATCAGCGGCGCGAGGCTACGCAGGGTCAGCACCTGGCCGTGCTTGCGCATGACCGGGACCTTCCAGAAGCCGTACTCGAAGTACTGGCGCCAGACGGCCCGCAGCGAGCCGCGCGGGCGGTACCCGACGGTGATCGACGGGTCGAGCACGATCTTGCCGCCGGCGCGGCGCAGGCGCAGGTTGAACTCGTCGTCCTGGTTGCGCACGAGCTCCTCGTCGAACAGGCCGGCGGCCTCGAAGGCCTCGGGCCGGAAGGCGCCGAAGGTGACGGTGTCGACCTCGACCGGCTCGTCGCTGTCGCCCACCCGCGTCCAGCCGATGCCGCCGAACGGGCTGTCCATCGCGGTCGCGACGGACTGCTCGAACGGCGTCTCTCCGCGCGGTACGAGCCGGCCGCCGACGTTCCAGGCACCGCTGGACTCGGCGAGCTCGGCGCAGCGGCGCAGATAGTCGTCGGGATAGCGCGAGTGGCAGTCGAGCCGCACGATCAGGTCGCCGCTGGCGGCGCGGATGCAGGCGTTGAGCCCGGGCGACACCCAGCCGTCGGGATTGTCGATCAGCCGCAGTTCGATGTCATGGCGGCCGGCGGCTGCGCAAAGGTGCTCGCGGTCGCACTCTCCCCCGTCGGCGACCAACACCTCGAGCTCGCCGGCGAAGTCCTGCCGCGCGAGATCCTCGACGAACCCGGTCAGGTTGCCGTTGCTCTCGCCGCGCATCGGCGCGACGACGGATATCCGCTCGATTGCCCCCATGATGTCCGCTCTAAGCGGTCGCTACCAACCTAGCCCAGCGCACCAGCTGCTCGGTATGCGCGCGCGTCAGTCCGACCGTCGGCTTGGCCTCAACCAGCAGCGTGGGCGCGTCGCGCAGCTCGGCCCAGCGGCGCCCGCGTGCGTCGATGTTGTCGTCGATCCAGGCGACGGGCCGCGAGCCGGCGTACTCGTCGATCGCCTCGAGCTTCCAGAACGACGAGCCGAAGCTTGCGCGGCCGTCGAAGGTGAGGTAGTTGAGCTCGGGCAGGTCGAGGTCGAGGATCGTCGGCAGGTACTCGTTCGCCTTGTCCTCCCAACCGCTCGCCCAGATCAGCTCGTAGTGGCGCGCAAGCCGTTCGAGCAGTGGGCCGGAGTCCGGGGGAATGCAGTGCGCGACGCCCTCGACCCAGTGGAACGGCCCGGGCATGTCGCGCGATCCGTCGGGATCGAACAGGCTCAGGACACCGTCGACGTCGACGAACAGCGCCGGCTGATCCTCACGATCCGGCGTGTGCGTCTGCGAACGGCCTCGCCGCAACCCCATTCTGGCGATGCTCTTGATCATCAGCTCCTCGACCGATACTAGGATCGGTCCCCCGTTTTCGCCAGTTACCGCTTGCGCAGATCGCGTGCGCGGACACGGATCGCCTGGCCGACCACCGACAGCGCCGGACCGGGATCGCGCGGGTCGGCGATGCCTAGGTCGCCTGCGCCGCGCCAGCTGCGCAGCCGTTCGGTCAGCGACGGGCCCTCGTTGCCGTTGCGCCGGCCAGCGATCGCGGCGTGCAGCTCGAGCTGCGGATAGACGAGCCGGACGCCCGGCTCGATCGGCGGCTGCGGACCGACCTCGATGCCGGCGAGCGTCGCACACAGCCGCCACGATGAGTCGCCTCCGGCGGCGTCGCCGAGCCCCCACTGGGTCGGCAGACGGACGTTGGCGTCGAGGAAGTAGCGCTCGCCGGTCTCAGCGTGGCGCTTGGTCTCGACCCCGGCGACGCCGACGAAGCCGGCGGCGTCGAGCAGCTGCTTGGCGAGCGCGATCGTCTCGGGGATCGGCGCCGTCTCGCACAGCGACGCGGCACCGAAGCCCGCCGGGTGCTGGCGCAGCTTGTGGCAGCCAAACTCAACGGGGTACGAGCCGTCGGGTGCACGCACGAGGATCGCCTCCTCGACGGCACCGTCGGGGCCTGGCACGTACTCGCTGACGACGAGCTCGAGCTCGAGCTCGTGCTCGAGCGCGCGCAGGCCGTGCGCGATCAGCTCTTCGGGCTGGTTGGCGAGTAGCACGCGGTCCTCGCCGAAGACCATTCGCCAGCGGTGCGACAGCGCCGGTTTGGCGATGCACGGGTACTCGATCTTGGCGGCGACCTCGTCCAGCTCGGCGGTCGTCGTGACGTCGAAGCTGCGCGGCCAGCGGACGCCCGCGCGCTCGGCGAGCGCGTGCGACTCCGGCTTGCTCATCAGCGCCAGGTGGACGCCGTCGAGGCTCTCGAAGGTGCGGATTGACTCCGGGAGGCGCTCGCGCTCGCTGGCGAGGAAGTCGCTTGCGTCGTCGGTCCCCGGCACGACGATCGCCTCGCCCTGGGCCGCGACGCGCTCGAGCCAGCGCTCGCGACCCGCCACGACCGTCGGCAGGACCTCGGATTCGACGCCGCGCGTCGCCGCGACGTGAGCCGCCGCGGGGCAAGCGAGCACGACCGGGCGCTCGCCGCGCCGGCGCAGCGCGCGCGCCATCGCGAGGCCGCCGTTGTGAGGCGCCAGCAGCACGGTGCGGGGCAGCTGCCCCGCCGAGCCGGTGGCGGCCACGGTCAGCGGCCCGCGGTGTTGTGCGCGGCGATCCGCGCCGCGCTCAACGCCGTGCCGTAGACGGCGACCTCGTCGACTGTCCCGCGCATGAACTCCGTCGACCCGTCCCAGGAGCCGATGATCAGCGTGTTGGTGTTCTGCGTGACCGCGCCGGTGAGGGCCGTCGTCGCGACCTGGGCGCCGTTGACGTAGAGCCGCATGGTCGTTCCATCGTAGGTACCGGCGACGTGGTACGTCTGCCCGGCGACGATCGCGCCGACTGGCGCCTGTGCTCGCCGCCGCGTTCCGTTCTGCATGATCGTCAGCTCGAGCCGCGGGCCGTTGAACTGCAGCGAGTAGGACTCGCGCTTGGTCAGCACCGATGCGTAGCTGCCCGCCGCCGGGATCGTGGTCGGCTTGATCCAGGCCTCGAGCGTCAGCGGCGCAGCAATCCGCAGCGAGTTCGAGTTCGCGACGCGGACGTGGTCGTTGGTCCCGTCGAGCGTCACCGCCTTGTTGGCCGTGTCGGTCGCGAGCAGGCTCGCCGCGTTGAGAGTCGGAGCGTTGACGTACGTCCCGGCGTTGACGCCGCGCACGTCGGCGGCCGCGGTGCCGGAGGTCTCGCCGAGCCGCCAGTGGCTGATCGGGTTGTCTGCCAGCACCGTCTGGGCGTAGCCGGTCGCCGGGGGCGGCGCCGTCAGGGTCGTCGCGTTGGCGACGTTCGACCAGTCCGACGCGGCGCCCGAGTTGCGCGCCCGGACGCGGTAGAAGTACTGCGTCGCGGCCGTCAGGCCCGTGTCGGAACGGCTCGTCGAGCCGGCCGGCAGCACCGTCGTCTGCGGCGACGTGAAGGTGCTGGAGGTCGCGCGCTCGACGACGTACTCGGTCTCGTTGGACGCGTTGTCCACCCAGCTCAGGTTGATCTGGGACTGCGACGCGGCGGTCGCGGTCAGCCCAGTCGGGGCCGCGACGGGCAGCGGCGGAGGCGGCGTGCCGGCGCCCTGGGTGTAGTGGGCCGCGACGCGCGCACCCGACAGCGCCTTGTTGTAGATCGCGGCGTCGTCGACCGTGCCGGCGAAGAACTCCTGCTGGCCGTTCCACGAGCCGATCGCCAGGCCGTTCGAGGTCGACGTCGGACCGCCGGTCAGCGCCGCGCTGGCGACCTCGTTGCCGTTGACGTAGAGCCGTCGCGTCGTGCCGTCGAAGCTGGCGACGACATGCGCCGTCTGACCGGCGACGATCGCACCGGCCGGCGCGAGCAGGCGCTGACGGACGCCGAACTGGACGATCGTCAGCTCGAGCTGCGGGCCGTTGAGCTGCAACGCGTAGGACTCGGGCTTCGAGACGATCGCCGCGAAGCTGCCGGCGGCCGGCAGCGCGGTCGGCTTGATCCACGCCTCGAGCGTCAGCGGACCGGTGATGTCGAGCGACGACGAGGCCAGCGCGCTGACGTGGTCGTTGACTCCGTCGAGCGTCACCGCCTTGTTGGCCGTGTCGCTGGCGAGCAGGCTCGTCGCGCCCTGGACGGGACCGTTGACGAAGACGCCTGGGTTGACCGCGCGCTGGTCGACCGCCGAAGTGCCGCTGTCGCCGAGGCGCCAGTAGCTGACCGGGTCGTCGCCGAGCACCATCTGGCCGTAGGCCGAGGTCGGCGGTGGCGGTGGCGTCGCCGTGGTCGCCGTCGCGACGTTCGACCAGGCCGAGGTCTGGCTGACGTTGCGCGCGCGAACGCGGAAGTAGTACTGCGTCGACGGGTTGAGCCCCGTGACCGAGTAGGCGGTCGAGTTCTCACCGATCGGCGTCGTCTGCGGCGAGGTGAACGCGCTGGTGGTGTCGCGCTCGATCACGTACTCCGACTCGTTGGTCGCGTTGTCGTTCCAGCGCAGCTCGATCTGCGTCTGCGAAGCGGTCATCGCGCTCAACCCGGTCGGCGCGGCGACGGTCGGATCGGGCGGCGGAGTCGTCGAGTTCGTCCCCGCCGTGTGGTGGGCGGCGACGCGCGCGGCGCTGAGCGCCGCGCCGTAGATCGCGACGTCGTCGATCGTCCCGCGCATGTACTCGATCGAGCCGTCCCAGGAGGCGATGTTGAGCCCGTTCGACGCCGGCCCGATCGCCCCCGTCAGCGCAGTGGTCGCAACCTGCGTGCCGTTGAGGTAGAGCCGCGTCGTAGTGCCGTCGTAGGTGCCGACCACGTGGTAGGTCTGGTTGGCGACGACGGCGCCCTGCGGCGCCTGGGTGCGGCGGCGCGTGCCGTTCTGCATGATCGTGAACTCGAGTCGCGGGCCGTTGAACTGCAGCGCGTAGGACTCGCGCTTGGTCACGATTGACGCGAAGCTGCCGGCGGCGGGCAGCGCCTCCGGCTTGATCCAGGCCTCGACGGTCACCCGCTGCGACGGATTGATCGCGGTCGAGTTGTTGACGCGGACGTTGTCGTTGGTCCCGTCGAAGCGAGTTGCGCGGTTGGCCGTGTCAGCCGCCAGCAGGCTGGCGCTGTTGAGCGTCGGCGCGTTGACGTAGGTGCCGGTGCTCGAGCCCACCGAGTCGACGGCGGTCGTGCCGCTCGTCTCACCGAGGCGCCAGTAGGCGGCGGGCGTGTCGGCAAGCACCGCCTGGGCGTAGGCGCCGGTCGGCGCGGTCGCGGGCTCGTAGACGATGCTGTCGCTCTCGGACTGGCCCCACTTGCCGCTGCGGTCCTTGAACTGGGTGTAGAGCGTGCGTGTGCCGGTGCCAGCGTTGCCGCCGATCGCCGGGTCGGTCAGGTCGCAGAGGATCGCCGTCGGCGTCGAGCCGGAGCTCGTGTAGTTGTGCGTCCGCCAGTTGACCCCGTCAGCTGATACACGTACCTGGTCGACGCCGCTGACGTCGTCGCGGCCGGTCACCTTCAGCGTGACGTTCTTCGACGTCGTGCGCTCGTCGACGTCGTTGATCGCAACGGTGCCGGTCGGAGCCGTCGTGTCAACGACCTGGCCGTTCTGGACGGTGAAGTAGACGATCCCCTCGTTGGCGACCTGGCTCTCCTTGGCAGTGTCTGCCTTGCCGGGGCTCTCGTAGACCTTGTTGTTCGGATCGGTGACCGAGCGGATGACGTACTGGCCGTTGGCAAGGCTGCCCTGGTCGAGGTCGATCCACTGCTCGTCGCGGTAGTAGTCGTAGGTGTCGCCCCAGCCGACCGACAGACCCTGGACGAGCACGTTCTGGTTGTTCGGCAGGCAGCCACCGGACGGGTAGACAGCCGGGAACGGGGTCGTCGGCAGCGTCTTGATGAACTCCTCGTCCATCACGCAGCTGGTCGTCTTGGTGCCACGCAGGTCGGCCTGGCCGACGGTCCTGCCGCTGGCGACCCAAGCGTCGAAGTCGGGACGGTCCCAGAGCTCGTAACGGCCCCAGTCGTCGTAGTGGTAGTGCTGGTGGTTCTGGGCGTGCCAGTAGAAGCCGCCGACCGAGTACTCGGTGAACGTCCCGTTGGTGTCGAACACCCGCTGGAACGCCGGTCCGGTGCGCGTCACCGGATCGATCTGGCCGCGCGTCTCGAGCTTGCCCGGGCCGCCGTTCCAGACCGTGTTGGTGAAGCGCAGCACGTTGTGGAACTGGCCGCTGCCGTCGAAGCTGACATCGGTGCGGTCGAAGCGCAGGTCACGCGGCGGGAGCGTCGAGAGGTCCGGATAGAGCGGCTCCGCCTGCGCGATCGCGGGAGTCAGGAGCGCCAACAGGACGGCGACGAAAATCGGTGTGGACCAGCGGCGCAAGCGAGCTCCGTTCAAAGTTTCAATCGGCATGGCAAGCCGGCCCCAGGGCCTGGGGCCAGGGCACCAAACTCGCATGAGTTCGGCGCTACGTCAAAAATGCGTACTCAGCGCGCGCTCGCGCATACGCGCGTCACGTGCGCGCGCGCAAGGCGCAAGGCCTTCTTGCGCTGCGCGACGACCTTCTGGCGCCGGCTCTTGACGACCGGGCGCTTGGCCGCCCGCGCACGCTTGACCGCTGCGTCAAACCGCCGGCGAGCTTGGCTGCGGCTCGTCAGCGCGCGCTGACATGTCGGCTGGACGGGAGTCGTGGGCGGATCGACAGTCGGCGGCGTGACGGGCGGTTCCTCGGTCGGTGGGTTGACCGGAGGATCGAGGTCGACGCTCGATCCGTCCTCGTAGTGCGCCTTGACGCGGTCGGCGCCGAGCACCTTCGAGTAGACGGCGACCTCGTCGATCGTGCCGTCGAAGAAGCCCGACAGGCCGCCGGCAGAGCCGACGAAGAAGGCGCCCGGGCTTTCGTTCGCGCCGGCGAGCGGGGCCTCCTCTACCTCGATGCCATCGAGGTAGAGCCGTCGCGTCGTTCCGTCGTAGGTCGCGACAACGTGCTGCGGCTTGCCGGCCTCAATCGCTCCGGCGCCGGTCGACAGCTGTTGCGGACCGCCGAGCGTCGTCAGCTCGAACACCAGCGCCGAGCCGTTCAGTCGCAGCGCATAGGAGCCGGTCCTGCTGACGATCGTCGCGATGTCGCCGGGCGCGCCGACGGTGTCCGGGTCGATCCACGCCTCGAGCGTCAGCGGCGAGGCGATCTCGAGCGAGTTCGAGTCCGACACGCTCATGTAGTCGTTGACGCCATCGAAGGCGACGGCGGTGTTGCCGCCGTCGTCAACGAGCAGGCCGGGCACGCCCAGAGCGGGGCTGTTCGCGTAGGCACCGGGATTGATCGCGCGCTGGTCGATCGCGATGTTGCCGGAGGGCTCGCCGAAGCGCCAGTGGCTCTCGGGATCGTCGGCCAGCACCATCTGCCCGTAGCCGTCGGCGGGCGGTGGCGGCGGCGCGGTCGTCGTCGCGTTGGCGACGTTCGACCAACCGGATTCGTTGCTCGCGTTGCGCGCCTTGACACGGTAGAAGTAGGTCGTCCCCGGCGTCAGGCCGGTGTCGGAGTAGGCGGTCTCCCCCTCGCCGAGCACGGTCGTCTCCGGCGAGCTGAACGCCGCGCTGGAGTCGCGCTCGATCACGTGCTCGGTCTCGTTGTCGGCATCGTCGTCCCAGCGCAGCTCGATGCGTGTCTGCGAGGCCGTGGTCGCGGTCAGGTCGCTCGGCGTTGCGACGGTCGGGTCGGGCGGTGTCGGCGGCTCGCTGCCGATGTCCCAGTGGTCGCCGACCTGCTGCGCGCTGAGCGCGGCGCCGTAGACCGCGACGTCGTCGATAACGCTGTCGGCGAACTCGGTCGACCCGTTCCAGGCGCCGATGCTGAGGCCCTGGTCGGACTGGCCGATCACACCGGTCAGCGGCGTCGAAGCAACCTGCTCGCCGTCGACATAGAGGCGTACCTGGGAGCCGTCGTAGGTGCCGACCACGTGGTAGGCCTGACCGAGCTGGATCGCTCCCGGCGCGGCGCGGGCGCGGTAGCGAACGCTGTCGCGCATGATCGTGAACTCGAGCCGCGAGCCGTTGAACTGCAGCGAGTAGGCCTCCGGCTTGACCACCAGGCCCGAGTAACTGCCAGCGGAGCGGAACTGCTGGGGCTCGATCCATGCCTCGACGGCGACCTCGTCGCTCGGCTCGATCGCCGGCGCGCTGGCGTGGAGCATGAAGCGGCCTTATCCTACGCGCCTCCGCCGAGCGCGAGCGGCCACACGCCATAGACATTGGCGTCGTCGACGCCGTCGAAGGCCGCAGCCGCGTTGGCCGGGTCACCAGGGACGAGGCTGTCAGCGCCCTGGCCGGGAACCGCTCCATAGGTGCCGGTGTTCGAGCCCGCGGAGTCGTTCGCGGTCGTCCCGCTCGGCTCGCCGAGGCGCCAGTAGGCGGCCGGCTCGTCGGCCAGCACGGCGTCCGAGTAGGCCGACGGGCCGTCGGCGCTGGGGTCGTAGAGGATCGTGTCGCTCTCGGTGTTGCCCCACTTGCCGCTGCCGTCCTTGAACTGCGCGTAGATCGTGCGGACGCCCTCGTTGGGGCCGCCGCCGATCGCGGGATCGGTCAGGTCGCAGATGATCGCCGTCGGCGTCGAGCCCGAGCTCGTGTAGTTGTGCGTCCGCCAGTTGATCCCGTCGGCCGACACTCGCACCTGGTCGACTTCGCTGACGTCATCGCGGCCGGTCACCTTGACGGTGACCTTCTTGACGCCGGTGCTCGCGTCGACGTTGTTGATCGCGACGGTGCCGGTCGGCGTGTCGGTGTCGACGATCTCGCCGTCGTCGATCGTGAAGTAGACGATCCCCTCGTTGTTGATGGCCGACTCGCGCGTCGAGTCGGCCTTGCCGGCACTCTCGTAGATCTTGTTGTTGGCGTCAGTCACCGAGCGCAGCACGTACTGGCCATCCGCGAGGCTGCCCTGGTCGAGGTCAATCCACTGCTCGTCGCGGTAGTAGTCGTAGGTGTCGCCCCAACCGACCGACAGGCCCTGGATCAGCTCGTCGTCGTCGTCGAGCAGGCAGCCGCCCGACGGGTAGACGGCCGGGAACGGCGTCCCGGGCAGCGTCGTGAAGAACTCCTCGTCCATTACACAGCTGGTCGTCTTGGTGCCGTGCAGGTCGGCGGCGCCCTGGGTGCGGCCGCTCGCGATCCAGGCGTCGAAGTCGGGACGGTCCCAGAGCTCGTAACGGCCCCAGTCGTCGTAGTGGAAGTGGTTGTGGTTCTGGGCGTGCCAGTAGAAGCCGCCGACCGCGTACTCGGTGAAGCCGCCACCAGAGTCGAAGACGCGCTGGAAGGCCGGGCCGGTGAGCGTCTGGGGGTCGATCTCGCCGCGATTCTCGAGCCGCCCGGGGCCGGCGTTCCAGACCGTGTTGGTGAAGCGCAGCACGTTGTGGAACTGGCCGCTGCCGTCGAAGCTGACGTCGGTGCGGTCGAAGCGCAGGTCACGCGGCGGCAGCGTGCGCAGATCCGGGTATAGCGGGGCCGCCTCAGCCGTCGCCGAAGCTGCCGCGGCCAACGCGGCGACTGCGATCAGAGCCGCTGCGAGGCGGGCAGGGAGAGATTTCGCGCGAGCGCCAAACAGGACCAAGACGGTATCTAGCAAGCATCGAAACCGCGAAAGTCGCAAGCAAACGCCGCTCTTTGCAGAGTTTTGCGCGACTTTCCGACCACCGACTCGGCTAACGTGCTCCAACTGCATACGCCGAGTCGCCTCACGAAGGGGCGAACGGGGGAACCGTTTCTTTGGGGCTAATCGCGGCCCCGGCCCTCCAGGCCGACCGCGACGCGCTGCTCTTTCTGCGCGAGCCCGACAGCTAACCCCGTAGGCCTAGGAAAGAGAGGACTGGCCCGCGATGAAAGCGCTGCGCACGTTCGTACTAGCAGGCATGCTGCTGATTGTCCTACCGTCCGCCGGGGCGGCAGCCGCCGAGGATCCGACCGAGCGGATGATCGACGCGATCAACGAGGTCCGCGCCAAGCACGGACTGGCGCCACTGCGCGCGGCGCCGAAGCTGACGCACGCGTCGACACGTCACGCAAAAGCGGTCATCCGCGACGACAACTTCAACCACGGCAACAGCTACCGCACCAGCGGCTTCCGTACCGCCGGCGAGGCGATGGCCTACAACCGCGGCTGGTCGACGCGCACCGGCCCGACGATCCGGATGTGGCTGCGCTCCCCAGGGCACCGCGCGCTGGTGCTCAGCAGGTCGTTCCGCTACGTCGGAACCGGCATCGCCCGCGGCCGCCTCTGGGGCTCGCCGTCGACCGTCTGGGTCGCCCAGTTCGGCGCACATTGAGCTAGCTGCGGTACTCGCCGGACCTCGCTCCCGCGGAGGGCGCGAGGCCCGGCTGTAGGACCGGTCCGCCTGCGACCCTCCGCTAACTGCCTGGAGTCTTACGCGGGACCAGCACGGTGCGCTTGAACTCGGCGACCAGGACGCCGTCCTGGTTGAGCACGCGCGTGTGGACGCGGACGACGCCGCGGTCGGGCTTCGAGCCGGAGGGACGGACCTCGAGGACCTCGGACTCGCAGAACAGGGTGTCGCCGTGGAAGACCGGCGCCGGGTGTGACAGCTCCTCGGTCGCCAGGTTGGCGATCGCCTTGCCGGAGACGTCGCCGACCGACATGCCGAGCGCCAGCGAGTAGACGAGCGGCCCGACGACGACGTTGCGGCCCTGCTGCGACTGGCCGGCGTAGACGTCGTTGATGTGCAGCGGGTGGTGGTTCATCGTGATCAGGCAGAACAGATGGTCGTCCGCCTCGGTCACGGTCTTCGCGGGCCAGTGCTTGTAGACGGCGCCAACCTCGAAGTCCTCCAGGTAGCGCCCGTAGGGGCGGGCGCCGGAGGCCTCGCGTGTCGCCTGATCTGTGTCGACGGTCATGTGCTCCTCAAGTCGTTGATTCGTGAGTCAATCGGAAGGCGCAGAACTGTATCCGTAGGTAGATTCCAGTGCTCATGCGCAATCCACGTGACTTCTTCAAGCCCCTCGCCGTCGGCGCGCCGGACCCGATCACCGAGGTCCCCTTCAAGCCGTCGCGGATGATCCACTTCCTCGACTTCTCGAACGAGAAGATGGTCGCCAAGGCGCCCGCGATCGCGGGCCAGGTCGACATCCTGCTCGGCAACCTCGAGGACGCGATCCCGATCGATCGCAAGGAGGCCGCGCGCGAGGGCCTGATCACCGTCGGCCGCGACATGGAGCTCGGCGACACCGCGCTCTGGGTGCGCGTCAACTCGCTCGAGAGCCCGTGGGTGCTCGACGACCTGACCGCACTCGTCGGCGCGATCGGCAACAAGCTCGAGACGATCATGGTGCCGAAGGTCGAGGGCGCCTGGGACATCCACTACGTTGACCGCCTGCTCGCCCAGCTCGAGGCCAAGCACGGCGTCGAGCAGCCGATCATGATCCACGCGATCCTCGAGACCGGCATGGGCGTCGTCAACCTCGAGGAGATCGCGACCGCCAGCCCGCGCATGCAGGGCATGAGCTTCGGTCCCGCCGACCTCGCCGCCTCGCGCCGCATGAAGACGACGCGCGTCGGCGGCGGCCACCCCGGCTACCGCGTGATCGAGGACCCCGATCCCGCGAACCCCGATGCCCCGCGCGCCAGCGCCCAGCAGGACCCGTGGCACTACTCGATCGCGCGCATGGTCGACGCCTGCACGTCCGCCGGGATCCTCCCCTTCTACGGCCCGTTCGGCGACATCAAGGACGTCGAGGGCTGCGAGGCGCAGTTCCGCGCGGCCTTCCTGCTCGGCTGCGTCGGCGCCTGGTCGCTGCACCCCGTGCAGATCGACATCGCCAAGAAGGTCTTCTCGCCCGACCCGGACGAGGTCGCCTTCGCCAAGAAGGTGATCGAGGCGATCCCCGACGGCGCCGGCGTCCACATGATCGACGGCAAGATGCAGGACGACGCCACCTGGAAGCAGTGCAAGGTGATGGTCAACCTCGCCGAGATGCTCGCCAAGAAGGACCCCGAGCTAGCCGAGGCCTACGGATTCGAGCCAGCCGGGATTGCCTGATCGGGCTTTGCAAAGCAGCTAAAGGGATATTCGAGTCGACCGCGTATTGTCAGGAAGGGACCGATTGTCTTGCCAGACAATCGGTGCTCTCAGACAATTCTGTTGTCCCAAATCGGTGATTGTCTAGCTAGACAACCAGCTCGTCCACACAATCCGGTCCCTCGCGCGTGTCATCCCCATCCACCCAAGCGAAGATGGAGGCGCTGGCTCAAAGCCCGCCTCCGCTGCAGGGCGGCGGAACCTTGGAGGTTCGGCTTCGCGATGCCCGCCACGCCCTGTTGAGATTGAGCTTCGGCGAGCGGCGCATCGAGTTGAAGGCGGCTTTCCTCAGCGTTCCCTATCCGTCCGGTCTCCGCCGCCTGCTGGCGCGAGAAAGCGGCATCACTGCGGTCATCGTCGATCGCATCCCGCCGGGCTTGACGGAGGCCGCGGAGGAAGCGGGAATCGCAATCTTGGACCGGGCGGGATACGGGAGGGTCGTCACCGCCGGCTTCGTCTACGTGGCGATTCCACCACGACGCCCGTTGCCGATGCGCTCCAGCGCTTCGCCGTTCGCGCCCAAGGCGAGCCGCATCGTCAGGGCGCTGCTAGCTGAGCCGGGCAGCCACTGGCGCCTGTTGGCGCTTGCCGAGCAGGTCGACGTCGATGCCGGCACCGCCCCTCGGACCTTTGCGAGCCTCACCGACATGG
>CAMLNW010000034.1 GCA_946481495.1 uncultured Actinomycetes bacterium | reverse complement strand
CTTCCATGCCACCTACCGTCCGCTGCTGTTCGACACCCTCTCCGCGGAGCCCGGCGACGTCGACGACATGCGCCGCCTACTCGAGGCCCACCCGGGCGAGGTCGCCGCCGTGATCGTCGAGCCGCTCGTCCAGGGCGCCGCCGGGATGATCGTCCACCCGCCCGGCTATCTGCGCGCCGTCCGCGAGCTCTGTGACGAGCACGACGTCCTGCTGATCTGCGACGAGGTCGCCACCGGCTTCGGCCGCACCGGCCGGATGTGGGCCTGCGAACACGAGGACGTCGCCCCCGACCTGATGTGCGTCGCCAAGGGCATCACCGGCGGCTACCTCCCGCTCGCCGCCACGCTCGCCACCGAGCGGATCTACGACGGCTTCCTCGGTGCCCACACCGACTACCGCACCTTCTTCCACGGCCACACCTACACCGGCAACCCGCTCGCCTGCGCCGCCGCCCTCGCCACGCTCGACATCTTCGAAGAGGACCAAACGATCGAGCGGCTCCAGCCGAAGATCGACCTCCTAGCCGAGCTACTCGATCCGATCGCCGCCCGCCCCGACGTCGCCGAGACCCGCCGCCGCGATCGATCCTGGTGGGATGGCGCGGCGGCACGGTTGGTGGATGCTCAGCTGCCCGGGCTCGCCGAGCGCGACCTCTCGGCCACGTCGTCGTCCTAATGCCCCCGCTCGCGATCTCCGAGGCCGACCTAACCCGTCTCGTAGAGATCACCGCAACTTCGATCGAGGCCGCGACCTCGTCGGTCGCCGCCTACGCTTCGTAGGGCTCGAAGTCCCGCTTGCGCGCCCCACACACCGGACAGAACCAGTCGTCCGGAATGTCCTCGAAGGCGGTGCCGGCGGGGATGCCGCCGTCGGGGTCGCCCTGCTCGGGGTCGTAGATGAACCCGCACGAGATGCAGATCCACTGCTGGACGGTGACGGTCTCGCTCATCGCCCGAAATCTAGCGCCGGAGGGTGGGTTACGCTGCCCCGATGGAGGTCGACCGTCCCGGTCCCGGCGAGGACCTGAACACGGGTGAGGTGACGGTCCCGCGCGGGTCGGCGTCGCTGATCCTGCTGCGCGACTCCGCTGAGGGGCCGGAGGTGCTGCTAGTCCAGCGCAACCCCGAACAGAAGTTCATGGGCGGTGCCTGGGTCTTCCCCGGCGGCGCGACCGCCCCCGAGGACGCCGACGAGCGCGCCACAGCGATCCGCGAGTCCGAGGAGGAGGCCGGAATTGAGCTGTCGGACGGCCACGAGCTCGTGCCGTTCTCGCGCTGGATCACCCCTGCCCAGGTGAAGATCCGCTTCGACACCCACTTCTTCGTCGCGGAGGCGCCCGACGACTCCGAGCCGACGGTCGACGGCAACGAGTGCGTCGACTGGCGCTGGGTGCGGCCGCAGGACGCGCTCGACCTCCACCGCGACGAGGAGCTGTCGCTGGTCTTCCCGACGATCAAGCATCTCGAGCAGCTCGCCCGCTTCCGCAGCGTCTCCGACGTCCTCGAGACCGCGCGCGCGAGCCGCGTGCTGCCCGTCGAGCCGCGCGTGCTGGTCGACGGCGGCGTCGCCAAGGTGCTGTTGCCGGGCGAGGAGGGCTACGACGATGAGCCGTAGCCGCAACCCAAGGCGATAAGGCGGGTTCCAGGGGGACGATGCGACGCAACTCGAAGATCTGGGCGCTGGCGGCTTGCCTGCTCGCCACCGGCGCAACCGCCGCGGTGGCGGCCGGCCCCCTGTCCACCCCCGGCCGCTCGCTAGTCGGCACGCCGGGCAACGACACGCTGACCGCCACCCAGATCGGCGACGAGCTGTTCGGCGAGGCGGGCGACGACATCCTTACCGCCCATCCGCTCGGCACCTACATCGAGGCCGGCCCGGGCAACGACCAGCTCAACGGCGGCCGCGGCTTCGACCTGCTCTACGCCGGCACGGGCGACGACAAGGTCGACGGCGGCGCCAGCACCGACAACGTCTACGCCGGCCCGGGCGCCGACGAAGTCCTCGCCGGCGCGGGCAACGACTTCGTGCTCGGCCAGAACGGCGACGATCGCCTGTTCGGCGGCTCCGGCAAGGACTACCTCCGGCTCGGCAGCGGCACGAACCTGGCCGACGCCGGCTCCGGCCGCGACAGGATCTTCGCGATCGGCGGCACGTCGACGCTGCTCGGCGGTCCCGGCAGCGACACGATCACCGCCACCCTCGGCGTCTTCACCGTGCGCGGCAGCGCCGGCAAGGACCGGATCCGCACCGGCGAAGGCAACGACTACGTGTCGGGCGGACCCGACGCCGACGGGATCGCGACCGGCGGCGGCGACGATACGATCGACGCCCGCGACGGCATCCGTGACCGGATCTACTGCGGCAGCGGCGCCGACACTGTCTACGCCGACGAGAGCGACATCCTGCGCGACTGCGAGACCGTCATCTTCGACAAGCCGCCGGGCAAGCGCGCCAAGTCGCTCAAGCCCAGCGCGCTGTGACGACCTTCTTGCGCGTGTAGAACTCGAACGCGTCGGCACCGTTCGATGGCAGGTCACCGTCGAGCGACGCCTTCCAGCCACTGAACGGGAACCAGGCGACCGGCGCCGCGACGCCGACGTTGACCCCGACCATCCCCGCCTCGACGCCGTAGCGGTACTCGCGCGCCGCGCCGCCGGAGCTAGTGAAGATCGACGACGCGTTGCCGTACGGGCTCTCGTTGATCCGCGCCAACGCCGTCGCGAGGTCCGGCACGCGCAGCAGGGTCAACACCGGCCCAAAGATCTCCTCGGTCAGCACCCGGCTGCCGAGGGCCGCGCGGTCGACGATCGTCGGGCCGAGCAGCGCTCCACCGGGTCCGGGGTCGCGACGGCCGTCGAGCACGACCTCTGCGCCCTCCGCCTCGGCACGCTCGATCTCGCCCGCGACCCGCTCGCGCGCCGCCGGCGTGACCAGCGGGCAGACGTCGGTTCCCGGATCGGCGCCGTCGCCGACGCGCAGCCGCCCGGCGCCCTCGAGCAGCAGGTCGCGCGTGCGGTCCTGCTCGGCCTCAGTTCCAACCAGCACGGCGATTGAACCGGCCAGGCAGCGCTGTCCGGCGGCGCCGAACGCCGAGCCGAGCACGCCGTTGAGCATCAAGTCAGGGTCTGCGTCGGGCATCAGCGTCATCGCGTTCTTGGCGCCGCCGAGCGCCTGCACGCGCTTGCCGCTCTCCGCCGCCCGCGTGTAGACGATCCGCGCCGTAGCGGCCGAGCCGACGAACGAGATCCCATCCACCTCGGGATGGTCGAGCAGCGCCCCGACCGCGTCGCGCCCACCGTGGACGAGGTTGACCACGCCCGGCGGGAAGATCCCCGCGCCGTCGATCAGCTCGAACAGCCTCGCCGAGCACAGCGGGTCGGCCTCCGACGGCTTGAGCACGAACGTATTGCCGCAGGCGACCGCGTAGGGCAGGAACCAGAGCGGGATCATCGCCGGGAAGTTGAACGGCGTGATCGCCCCGATCACGCCGACCGGCTGGCGCACCATCTCGACGTCGAGCCCGCTTGCGACACCCTCGAGCGTGTCGCCCTTGAGCATGTGCGGCGCCGCACAGGCCGCCTCGGTCGACTCGATCCCGCGCCCGACCTCGCCGGCGGCGTCGGCCAGCGTCTTGCCCATGTCGGTCGTCACGATCCGCGCCAGCTCGTCGCGGTGCGCGTCGAGCAGGTCGCGCAGCGCGAACACCGCCCGCGCGCGCTTCAGCGGCGACGTCGCCCGCCAGCCCGGAAACGCCTCGCGCGCCGCCCGCGCTGCCGCGTCGACGTCGGCGGCGCCCGACAGCGGCACCTGCGCAAGCAATTCACCCGTCGCGGGGTTGCGGCTCTCCTGCGTCGCCGCGGCGATCGGCTCGCGCCACTCACCGCCGATGTAGTTCGACAGGGTCCGAGCCCCGGTCTCCGGCCCGGACGCGGCTGTAGCGGCTCCAGTCATGTCCTCATCGTCGCTGGCAACCGCTCAATAGACAAGTCCAGCCTGTCCAGAGTCCGGCCGGCGCGCTGTACCGCCCGGCGAGCGACCGAGCGAAGGATTGTCAGGCCAGTGATCCTTACGAACGTTCGACGAGCCCTCAGCCGCGGATGACGATCGTCGCGCGGACGACCTTGCCGACGTTCCCGGCGGCGTCGGTCGGCTTCAGCGCCAGCCGGTAAGCGCCTGCCGCCAGCGCCTTGCCGCGCAGCCGGCCGTTGAAGCGAACCTTGTTCGCGCCCTTGACGCCCGCCTTCGTCAGCCCGCCCTTCAGCGCCTTCCAACGCACGCAGCGGCCGCGCTTGCGCTTGGCGCAGCGCTCGGCGGTCAGCCGCACGCTCGCCGCCTCGCTGAGCGTGAACGTCACGTTCGTCCCGCGCTTCGGCTTACGCCGCGTCGCCGCCTTGAACCGCTTCGGCTTGGCCTTCGCCTTCGTCAGCACCGGCTTCTGCCGGTCGCGCACCGCCAGCTTCGCGACGCCCGTCCGGGTCTGGCCGTTGTCCAGCCGCCCGGTAACCGAGACGTCGAACACGCCAGGCCCAGCGTTCTTCGGGATCGTCACCGGAACCGTCACCCGCGTGTCCGAGCCGTTCGACAGCGCCGCGCTGCCGACGCTCGGCGTCACCGCGCCGGCGCCCGGCAGCGTCGTAGACGCGCTCAGCGCCGCCGTCAGCCCCGCCGGCAACGCACCAGCCCCGCGCACGTTGAACGGCAACGAGACCGTCTGCCCCGGGCTCGCCGTCGCCTTGCCCGCGAGCACGCCGAAGTCGCGCGTCTGGAAGTTGAACTCCGAGTTGATCTGCTCGTCCAGAGGGTTGTCTACGCAGATCGTGCTCTCGTCCGTCACCTGAAACGGGGAGCTGCCACAACTGACGGGGCGATTTGCGGATTGCTCCGCGGTCACCGCGCGCGCGCCGACCACAGGGCGCATTTGGAGTGGACCGACGAAAGGCCCTCCATCCTGGGGCCGCGGAAGCTCGAACTCGACCACGCTCGACGCCTGCCGCGCAGGCGTGCCATCGGCTCCGCCCGCGTAGGAGTAGTCGTCGGACAGGTAGCCGATCCACATCTTGCCGGCAGCGGGTGGGAGCAATCGAGTCAGCTCAGCCTCGTACTCAGCGCTCCGCTCGAAGTTGATGACATCAGATGGCGCAGCGTTCGTCGTACCGCTTGCGGACGAGGCCGCTCCCGTTCCAACCGGGACCCGGAATCCGAGCAGAACCTGGGCATGACCGTCGTTGACTAGCGTCTCGCCGCCATTCGTCGGGATGTCGCAGCCCGGATGGTCCTGACCAAAGAAGCTGGCCAGGTCGACCTTGCAGATGCCGAGAGTCAAACGGAGCTTGCCAACGATGTCCGCCTGCTCACTGGTGAACGAGGTAAAGGCAACGCACCCACCGAGCAGCACCGCGCTCAGCAGCAGGGCGACCGAGACTCCAACGCGCTTCGCCATCAGCGGCAGGCTAGCGCGCCCGGTACGCTCCCGCGCGTGATCACCGGAGCGACCTTGGAGACCGAGCCGGCTCGCCCCGCTCCGGGCCCGGACGACATCCAGCCGACCGCGAACGAGACGCTCGATCGCTTCCTGACCGGTACGATCACCGTGCTGCCGTTCCTCGGGCTGATCCTCGTCGGCTGGCAGCTCTGGGACGAGGCGCTGAGCTGGAGCGACATCATCGTCTTCGCGATCGTCTACCCGATCTGCGGGCTCGGCATCACGGTCGGCTTCCACCGCCTGCTGACCCACCGCGCGTTCAAGACAAAGCCGTGGCTGCGCTTCACGTTCGCGGCGATGGGCTCAATGGCGATCGAGGGGCCGGTGATCTCCTGGGTCGCCGACCACCGCAAGCACCACGCCTTCGCCGACCAGCCGGGCGACCCGCACAGCCCGCACGTCGACCACGGTCATGGGCTGAAGGGTGCGCTGCGCGGCCTCTTCCACGCCCACGTCGGCTGGCTATTCATCCACACCGACCGCGCCAACAAGGAGCGCTACGCGCCCGACCTGATGAAGGACCCGGCGATCGCGTACGTCGACCGCACGTTCTTCATCTGGGTGCTGATCGGCCTGCTGCTGCCGTTCCTGCTCGGCTGGGCGATCGGCGGCACGCTGCTCGCCGGCCTGACCGGCCTGCTCTGGGGAGGCCTGATGCGGATGCTGATCCTGCACCACGTCACTTACAGCATCAACTCGCTCTGCCACTTCTTCGGCCGCCGCGACTACCCGACCGACGACGAGTCGCGCAACCTGCTCTGGCTCGCCCCGCTGTCGTTCGGCGAGTCGTGGCACAACAACCACCACGCCTTCCCGACCTCGGCCCACCACGGCCTGCGCTGGTGGCAGGTCGACGTCTCGGCGCTGGTCATCCGCGGGCTCGAGAAAGTCGGCTTGGCATGGGACGTTCAGCGCCCCTCCGCCGAGCGGATGGCGGCCAAAGCGCAAAGCCATTAGGCTTCCGCCGCCCCGATGAAGCTCTCAGTGCCAAAGGAGTCCGCCCCGGGCGAGACGCGCGTCGCGATCGTCCCGGAGGTGGTCAAGAAGCTGACCGCCGGAGGGATCGACGTAGTGGTCGAGCCTGGCGCGGGCGCAGCCGCCCACATCCTCGACTCCGCACTCGAGGAGGCCGGCGCGAAGCTCGAGCCCGGCGCCGGCTTCTCCGGTGACGTCGTCGCAAAGGTCCAGCCGCCGAGCGCCGAGGAGATTGGCCGCCTGCAGCGCGGCTCGGCGCTGATCGCCTACCTCCAGCCGCTGACCAACGGGGAGGTCGCCAAGGGCCTCGCCGACGCTGGCGTGACCGCCTTCGCGATGGAGGCCGTGCCGCGCATCACGCGCGCCCAGTCGATGGACGCCCTCTCTTCTCAGGCCACGGTCGCTGGCTACCGCGCCGCGCTGATCTCCGCGCAGGAGCTCGGCCGCTTCTTCCCGATGCTCACGACCGCCGCCGGCACGATCCGCCCGGCCAAGCTGCTGGTGCTCGGCGCCGGCGTCGCCGGCCTGCAAGCGATCGCGACCGCGCGCCGCCTCGGTGCCGTCGTCTCCGCCTTCGACGTCCGCTCGGCCGTCAAGGAGCAGATCGAGTCGCTCGGCGCCCGCTTCGTCGAGCTCGACATCGGCCTCGAGGACGCCGAGGACGCCGGCGGCTACGCCCGCGCGCTGACCGATGAGGAGCAGCAGCGCCAGCGCGAGGCGCTCGCCGACGTGATCGCCCAGATGGACATCGTCATCTCGACCGCTGCCGTCCCGGGCCGCAAGGCCCCGCTGCTGATCATCGAGGACGCCGTCAAGCGGATGCCCGCGGGCGCCGTGATCGTCGACCTCGCCGCCGAGACCGGCGGCAACTGCGAGCTGACCGAGCCCGCGACGACCGTCGTCCGCCACGACGTGAAGATCGTCGGCACGGAGAACCTGCCGGCGACGATGCCCGACCACGCTTCCCAGCTCTACTCGAAGAACATCCAGGCGCTGCTCGGCCTGATGGTCGACGACGAGGGCAACTTCAAGCTCGACTTCGAGGACGAGGTGATCGCCGGCGCCTGCATCACGCGCGACGGCGAGATCGTGCACGAGGGCGCCAAGGCCGCCGCCAGCGCGCCCGCCGCGTCCACCGGCGCAGCCGGTAGCCCGACCAACAAGGGACCGGAGGTCCCGAGGTAATCACATGGACCTGATCACCGAGATCACAATTTTGCACGGGTTCCTGGAGGACCTGCTGCTGGTGATCGCGATCGCCTTCGGCACGATCAACGTCGTCGGCGGCTTCCTGGTCACCGACCGGATGCTGGAGATGTTCAAGAAGCGCCCCGAGCCTAAGAAGGCCGAGGCGTCGAAGTGATCCTTCCCGTAGCCAGCTTCCTGACGGACCAGGACTTCATCAACGTCCTGTACATCGTCGCCTTCACGCTGTTCATCGTCGGCATGCAGCGGCTGACTAAGCCGTCTACGGCCCGCCAGGGCAACATGATCGCCGCGGTCGGCATGGGCTTCGCGGTGCTCGGCGCGCTGCTCACCCCCTCGACCGGCGACTACGGCCTGATCGCGCTCGGCGTGGCTATCGGCGTGATCGTCGGCGTCCCGGCGGCGCGCCAGGTCAAGATG
Source organism: uncultured Actinomycetes bacterium (assembly GCA_946481495.1). The sequence goes on along the minus strand of CAMLNW010000034.1, from coordinate 7,371 downwards.
ACCGCGATGCCGCAGATGGTGGCGCTGTTCAACGGCGTCGGCGGCGGCGCGGTGGCCCTGATCTCCTGGGCCGAGTACCGCCACTACCTCGAGGTCGGCGGCAACCCGCCACTCGAGACGCTGATCCCGATCCTCTTCGCCGCGATCATCGGCTCGATCTCCTTCTGGGGCTCGAACGTCGCCTTCGGCAAGCTGCAGGAGATCCTCCCCGGCAAGCCGATCGTCGTCCCCGGCCAGCAGATCGTCAACGGGCTGCTGCTGCTCGCCGCCGTCGCCGCGGCGATTGCGATCGCCTCCGGCTCCGAGTCCGAGGGCCTGTTCGTGCTGATCCTGATCTCCGCCGCGATCCTCGGCAACATGGTCGTGCTGCCGATCGGCGGCGCCGACATGCCAGTCGTGATCTCGCTGCTCAACGCGCTCACCGGCCTGTCCGCGGCCGCGGCCGGCATCGCGCTCGACAACACCGCGCTGATCGTCGGCGGCATCATCGTCGGCGCCTCGGGCACGATCCTCACCAAGCTGATGGCCGAGGCGATGAACCGCTCGATCCCGAGCATCGTCGCGGGCGGCTTCGGCGGCGCCACCGCGATCTCCAGCGGCGGCGACGACAGCGAGGACAAGTCCTATACGTCGACCGACGCCGCCGATGTCGCGATCCAACTCGCCTACGCGAGCAAGGTCGTCGTCGCGCCCGGCTACGGCATGGCCGTCGCCCAGGCCCAGCACACCGTCCGCGAGCTCGCCGACGAGCTCGAGAAGCGCGGCGTCGAGGTCCTCTACGCGATCCACCCCGTCGCCGGCCGCATGCCCGGCCACATGAACGTCCTGCTCGCCGAGGCCGACGTGCCGTACGACGCGCTCAAGGAGATGGACGAGATCAACCCGGAGTTCCCGCAGGTCGACGTCACCCTGGTGATCGGCGCCAACGACGTCACCAACCCGGCGGCGCGCAGCGACGAGGGCAGCCCGATCTATGGCATGCCGATCCTCGACGTCGACAAGTCGGGCACCGTGATCGTGCTCAAGCGCTCGATGAACACCGGCTTCGCCGGCATCGACAATCCGCTCTTCTACAACGACAACACGTCGTTGCTGTTCGGCGACGCGAAGGCCTCCGTGGCCGACGTGCTCACCGAGATCAAAGAGGTCTAGGACTCTCAGTCGCGGGCGGCGGCCGCGGCACCGCCGCTTCCGCTCGGTCCCGACGCCGCCTCCAACCCCCGCTCGACGATGTCGCGCTCGAACGCGGCCTCGAACTCGGGGAAGGTGTCGCGAGCTCCCTTGGCGGTGAACGGTATGAGGACGCCGCGCAAGATCCGGGCGATCCGCACCAACCACTTCGGCACGCCGATCCAGTCGGAGCGGTGCTCGAAGCCCTCGACGACGGCGTCGCCGACGTCGGACAGCGGGTAGGTCCTGTTCATCGGCGGCGGCAACTTGGCGCGCATCGGGCCGAGCGCCGGATGGCGATCGGCGCCGCGCACCATCTCGGTGTCGATCCACGAGAAGTAGCCGACCCCGACGCGCGCTCCGTGACCCGCCAGCTCGCCGCGCAGGCTGTTGCCGAGCGCCTCTGCCCCGGCCTTGCTCGCCGAGTAGGCGGCCATGCCGGCCGCGTGGAGGATCGCCGCCATCGAGGCGACGATCAGGACGTAGCCCTGACGCTCGACGATCTGCGGCAGACAGGCGTGGATCGTGCGGTAGACGCCGAACAGGTTGACCTCGATCACGCGCTCGAACGACTCCGGATCGGCGAGCCGCACCGGCGCCCCGATCGCGATCCCGGCGTTGGCGATCACCGAGTCGATGCCACCGAGCTGCTCGATCGTCCCGTCGACCGCCACCTGGAGCTGGTCGCGGTCGGTGACGTCGGCCTCGAACCAGACGGTGTGGGGACCGCAGTCGGCGGCAACCTTGGCCAGCTCCTCCGGCTCGAGCCCGACGAGCGAGACCTTCATCCCGCGCGCCGCCAGTCGCCGCGCGCTCTCGGCGCCGATCCCCCGTGCCGCGCCGGTGATCAGAACCGTCTTGCCCGGGAGCTGCCAACCAGAGCGTGTCATGGCCCGAGCCTACCCAGCGCGAGAGCGGGTCATTCGCCTGACCTCATTAGGGTGTGGGCATGGCTTCGCTGGAGCACCTGCAAGAGGATCTATCTCCCGAGGACGTTCGCCGCCTACTCGACGAGGACGCGATCGACCTGATCGACGTCCGCGAGCCCTACGAGCACGAGGCTGGCCGGATCGAGGGCGCGATCCACGTCGAGATCCCCAACCTGACCGCCGCCGCCGCACAGCTCGACCAGGAGCGCCCGATCGTCTTCTACTGCCGCTCCGGCGCCCGCTCGGCGATGACCACCCAGGCGTTCCGCGCCAGCGGCTTCCAGGCCTTCAACCTGACCGGCGGCCTGCTGGCCTGGGTCGCCAAGGGCCTGCCGATCGTGCCGGAGGACGGCGGGGTCGCCGATCACTGAGGCTGCTGCGAACCGGCGCCTGGAGGCCTCATCGGAGGCCGCACATCTCGGGGCGTGGCTGTGAGTTGTCCGGCGTACGGACCGCGGCCGGTGAGACAGGCGGCGCCGCAGCGGGCGGCGAGCTGAACAGCTTCAGCGGGCGTCATGCCCGCGCCGAGCGCGTAGGTGAGACCGGCAGCGAAGGAGTCGCCGCAGCCGTAGGCGTCTTCGACCGGGCCGGGGAGCGGCGTGGCGGCCCATTTACCACGCTCGCCGCTCGCCGTCTCCCACGTTCCCCCAGCCGCGCTCGCCGTGCGGACTACCAGTGTTGGCTCGACGGGCAGATCGCCTGGCTCGTAGGTCTCGCCAACGTCATTGGCGCTCGCAACCAGAGCGTCGAGCGCCACGCCGGCCTCGGTCAGCGGCGGCAACGCCCGGGCGGTGCCGACCAGCACCTTCGCCTCACGTGCGCGGCGCACCGCGGCGGCGTCACCGGCGGTGATGTAGACGGCGTCGCAGTCAGCCAGCTCGTTCCAGGGCAGATCGTCGTCGCCACCCGACGGCCCGAGCCGGTCGCCGATCACCGTGATCGTCCGCTCGCCGCGCGCGTCGACGTGCACGAAGCCGCGTCGCTGGGCCACCGGTCGCCATGCCGCCTCGATCCGCAGGCGACCCGCCGACCCCACCGGCAGCGCGGCGATCGTCGTCGCGGAGTGGTGGCCGAGGACGTCGTCGCCGAGCGCAGTCAGGAACAGCCCGCCGCCCGCCAGCTTCGCGAGCTGAACCGCCGCCACGGCCCCTCCACCGCCCGGCTCCTCCCAGACCTCAGAAGCGTGGACGATCGCCCCCGAGGCCGGCACCTCCGGTACCCGCGAGAACTCGATCCACTCCACATGCCCAACTACAGCCACTCGCATAGTGGCAGTCTCACACGCCGCCTAGCGCCAAGGCGCAGTACCCGAGGCACTAGAACAACGTTCTAGAGCGATGTTCTAGTGCCTCGAGGTCCGCGTGACCGCCCGGGCGCGCGCGCAGGAGCGATACGGTCGCGGCGACATGCCTACCGAGGACCCCCTAGCGATCAATCGCAGCCTGGCGATCCCGCTGGCAGAGATTGAGCTGCGCGCCAGCCGCTCGTCGGGTCCGGGCGGCCAGCACGCCAACGTCACCGCCTCGCGGATCGAGGCCGTCTTCGATGTCACCGCCTCCGAGTCCCTGAGCGACTCCCAGCGCGAACGGCTGCTCGCGCGGCTCGGACCCCGCGTGACCGCAATCGCCCAGGACACGCGCAGTCAGACGCGCAATCGTGAGCTGGCGCTCGAGCGGCTGCGCGAGCGCCTTGCTGCCGCGCTCGTCACCCAACGCCCCCGCCGCGACACCAAGCCCTCGCGCGGAGCCCGCGAGCGCCGGCTGACGAAGAAGAAGCAGCGCAGCGACATCAAGCGCGGCCGGCAGCGCCCGAGCGGCGACGACTAGGGACTCGGTGCGACCGCCCCGCCGCCGCCCGACGTGGGCGGTGCCGGCGCGGGCGTAGGTGTCGGCGTGGCGCCACCGCCGGAGGTGCCGCCGCCGGTGTCGGGCGTGACGGTTCCGCCACCGGCGTCCGGCGTCACGGTCCCGCCGGTCGTGCCGCCCGTCGACGGCGCCGGGGTCGGCGTCGTCGACGTGTCTGTCTCATCTGTGGTGGTCGACGTCGTGTCGAGGTTGTCGGGCGTCGTCGGGATGCTCAGGTCGAGCGGCGACGACGACTTCGACTCGTCGCTCCCACCACCGGCCACGACCGCGATCACGATGATCAGGGCGATCGCCGCGGCTGCTGCCGCGACGAGGCGACGGCGCATGTAGACGGAGTGGTCGTCGGGGCCGCGGCGGCCACCGCCGCCCCCACCGGTTCGCATCTGGCGTGTCGGCTCGTCGTGCACGTGCGCGAAGGTAGCAGGCGGACCGGCGCTAGAGGCCCGGTACGCTGCGCACCGCGAAGCCAGCGGTCGAGCGCGGCTCCTCCTGCCAGCGCGTACCGGCGCGGCCCTGGCCGCTGGTGTCGAAGCGCAGACAGCGACGATCATGAAGATGTGGCCGGCGTTGGCGTAGATCGTGATCCACTCGCCGGGCCCGGATGCGCCCCAGTCGACGAACCCGCCGGAGGTCATCGGCGCCTTCAGCAGCCCCGCGCCGGCGAGCGCAAACGAGACCGATCCCGAGCAGTCGTAGCCGTTGTCGCGCCAGGCCCCGTGGCCGCCGCCCCACTTGTAAGGGAACTTGGCGATCGCGTTGCCGGCCTGGATTACGCGCTTGACCGGCTCCGGCGCGTCGTCGGGCGCGACGGCGGTGCCGTCGGGCAGCACGCGCGCGGTCGGTCCCGTCTGGAGGAAGGCGGTCGTGCCGAGGAAGGTCTTGAACTTCGCGAGCTGGGCGCGTGCCTGGCGCAGCTCGGCGCGCACCTCGGCGTCGGTCGGCGCGCCGGGGCTGATGCCGTCAGCGGGCGACGCGCCACCACTCGACGGTGCGGGCTCGGCGCCGGCGCCGCGCAGCTCGACGGCCTTGCCGCCGCCACCGCCCGCGCCCTCCGCCTCGGCGCGACGAACCGCGTCCGCGTCGACCGAGTCCGGCGTCAGCACCACCTCGGTCGGTCCCGAGCCCGCACCGGCGGTCGCTTCGCCGCCGCCGTCACCGCTACCGCAACCAGCGGCCGCAACGGCAAGCGCCGCCACGGCCGTCGCGCCGAGCGCCAGCCGTCGCCAGGTCAGCCGTTCGGCCTTGGGCCGCACGGCGCGCGCGGGTGTCGAGCCGGCGTCTCGCACTCTCGACAAGCTAGCGTCGATGCCCGTTCTCCGCGCCGTCTGCGAGGATCGTGGACATGAGCGACCGTCGCGAGATCGACCTGCCCGACGACCCGACCGGGATCGACCAGCCGCACGACGTGCTGGCCGCCGAGGAGTTCGCGATGCCGACGCGTTCGGCGGGCGACATCCCACCCGATCCGACCGGCATCGACGAGCCGCACGACGTGCTCGCGGCCGAGGAGTTCGCGATGCCCGGCGCCGGCGTCGACCACAACGACGACGGCTTCATCGACCCGCGCAGCCTGATCCCCGGCGCGCTCGCGATCCTCGTCGTCCTGCTCTTCCTGAGCCGCCGTCGCCGTCGCGCCGACGCCGTCTAGGCGGTACCGATGTCAGACGAGCTGTCGCCTGAGAACCGCATCAAGATCACCGTCGATCGCGGGCTCTGCATCGGCTCCGGCGACTGCGTCGACAGCGCGCCGAAAGTCTTCGAGCTCGACTCCGAGGACAAGGCGCGCGTGATCGACCCGGATGGCGATCCGCTCGACATGGTCGTCGACGCCGGCATGAACTGCCCCGTGACGGCGATCTTCGTCGACGGCGAAGACGGGCCGATCTACCCGTAGCGCGTAGGGCTCAGCGCCAGAAGCTGGTGCGCATCGCCGCGCCGGCACGGCTCAGCCCAAGGTGGACGTGGTCGCGGTGCGCGAGCGTCGGCGAGACGCCCTTGCGGCGCTTGCCACGCTCGGTGAAGCAGACCGAGTAGTCATCCATCCCGTCGGAGCCGGACCACCACGATTGGCAGTCCCAGATGATCTCCTGGATGCCCATCCGGCGGGCGAGCGCATGCTCGTTGCCGGCGCGATCGGTCGCCAGCAGCAGACGGATCAGCTTGCGTGCGGCGCGCCGGTCGGTCGGGTCGTTGACATCGAGGTGCCAGTCAAGCGCGCGTCCCTCGGCGTGCAGGCTGTAGTTGCGGCCCGGAGAGCTTCTCGCAGCGCATGATCCCCCACGAGATCCCGCGCACGTGTAGGCCGAGCCAGCGCTCCAGCGCCAGCATCCCCTTCGCCGGCTTGCGCCGACAGCCTGTCGCATGGTCGTAGCGGTAATCGTCGATCGGCTTGCCGACCATCCGGTCCGCCGGATTGCCCTTCAGCGGCTGCGGCGGAGCGGCGTTCGCCTCCGCGGCACCGGCAGCGGCGGCGAGGACGACGACGAGACAGGCGAGCGCGACGAGACGAGCGGGCATCCCCGCCTGTATCGGCAGCTCGCGCCTGTTCTTTGAAGTTCTAGGGCCTAGTCGCGCGTGCCGCGGCCGTACAGGAGCCGCAGGAAGCGCCGGATCAGCGCCGCCGAGCGCTTCGAGTACGGGAACATGAAGGCCTCGCGCTTGAGCCCGAAGCGCGTGACGACCGAGGCCTGCTGGTGGGCGTACTTGCGGATGCCCTCGGCACCGTGGCGGGTGCCGAGGCCGGAGTCCTTCCAGCCGCCCATCGGCAGCTCGAGCGCCGCGTAGCTGACGTGGTGCTCGTTGACGTTGGCGACGCCGGCGTCGATGCGGCTGGCGATCTGCTCGCCGCGCGCCACGTCGCGCGTCCACACGGAGGACTGCAGGCCGTACTCGGAGTCGTTGGCGAGCCGCAGCGCCTCCTCGACGTCGCGCACCTTCATGATCGGCAGCGTCGGCCCGAAGGTCTCCTTGGTCATGCAGTCCATCGAGTGGTCGACGTCGAGCAGCACGGTCGGCTCGAAGAAGCGGCCCGGACCGTCGGCGAGCTTGCCGCCGACCGCGACCGTCGCGCCCTTCGCGCGCGCGTCCTCGACGTGCGACGTCACGATCTCCGCCTGCTTGGCGAACGTCACCGCGCCGACGTCGACCGCACCGGCGTTGGCCGGGTCGCCCTGGCGCAGCTTGGAAACCTTCTCGGTCACCTTCTGGACGAACTCGTCGTAGACGGGCTCCTCGACGTAGACGCGCTCGATCGAGATGCAGGTCTGGCCGCCGTTCTGCATCGAGTAGTAGGTGGCGGCGTTGGCGGCGCGCTCGAGATCGGCGTCGGCCATCACGATCATCGGGTCCTTGCCGCCGAGCTCCAGCGACGCGGGAACGAGGCGCGCGGCGGCGCGCACCGCGACCGC
>CAMLNW010000033.1 GCA_946481495.1 uncultured Actinomycetes bacterium | reverse complement strand
GCAGCGGCCGTTCTTGGCGAACAGCGAGGAGCTGTTCCGCCGCTTCCGGCCCGCTTTCGCGTCGCTCGCCAGCGCGGCCCCCGGGCTGTCGGCCGCCTTCCGCGCCGGAACCCCCGCTCTACACCGTTCGCCTGCGCTCAACCGTCGCCTGACCAAGACGCTCGCCACGCTCGAGACCTTCGGCGACGACCCGCGCGTTCCGAGCGCGCTCGCGCGGATCACCAACACCGTCACGATCCTGCGCCCGACGCTCTCCTTCCTTACCCCGGCCCAGACCAAGTGCAACTACGGCACGCTGTTCTTCCGCAACCTCGCGAGCATCACCTCTGAGAGCGACGCCGTCGGCAGCATGCTGCGCATTCAGCCTTTGGCGCTGTCGCTTAATCCCGGAAGCGAGGGCGGACCTGCCGCGGTGCCCGCAAATGGCCCGCCTGCATCGGCGATCACTACGAACCTCGATGGATCCCCAATAACGCCTATCGAGCGGACCCTCTACGAAGACAGCTACCTGCACTCCAACCCGTACCCGAACACCGCCGCTCCCGGACAGACGGCTGAGTGCGAGGCGGGCAATGAGGAGTACATCCGAGGCGTGAACGGTCCGGGCCAGGTAACGGTCGGCAACCCGGCCACTGCGCCGGCGTTGGTGACGGAGAAGACGAAGCGGGTCCTGCCCAAGGGGGCCGGGCGATGAGAGGCTTCCGCGCAGGCATGTCCCCAGTTCGCGCAGGCGTGATCGCGCTCGTGATCATCCTCGTCGGCACGTTCTTCGCCTTCACCAAGGACATCCCGTTCACCCACACCTACAAGATCCAGGCGGTCTTCAAGAACTCGAACCTGATCGCGCCACGCTCGCCGGTCCGCATCGCAGGGATCGACGTCGGCAAAGTCGTCGAGGTCGGCCAGTACAAGGACACGAACCTGTCAGTGGTCACGATGGAGATCACCGACAACGGCCGTCCGGTCGGTGAGGACGCGACGGCCAAGGTCCGCCAGCGCCTCTTCCTAGAGGGTAACTTCTTCGTCGACCTCCAGCCGGGCACCCCGGGCGCCGAGGAGCTGCCCGACGGCGGCATGATCCCGGTCACCCAGACCTCGGTGCCGGTCCAGCTCGACCAGGTGCTGACGACGCTCCAGTCCGACACGCGGCGCAGCCTGCAGGACACCTTCATCGGCTTCGGCGAGGCGCTCGACTCCGAGCCCACCGAGGAGGAGAACATCGACCTCGACGTCGACGTCCAGGGCCTGACCGGTGCCCAGGCGCTCAACAAGGCCTTCGAGACGTCCATTCCCGCACTGAAGGGGTCGGCGATCGGCGCCGAGTCGTTGCAGGGCACGGAGGAGCACGACCTCTCGCGGATGGTCAAGGGCATCGCCGGCATCAGCCGCGGCCTGGCGCGCAACGAGAACCAGCTCAGCGAGCTGCTGACCGACTTCAACACCTCGATGGCCGCTTTCGCCTCACGGGCGCCGCAGCTCGAGGAGACCGTCAGGCTGCTCGGCCCGACGTCCGGCAACCTGCGCAGGGGTCTCGCCAGCATCAACGCAGCGCTGCCGCCGACCCAGGCGTTCTCACGCGACATCCTGCCCGGCGTGCGCGAGACCCCCGCCACCGCAATCGCCGCCGAGCCGTGGCTCGATCAGGCGCTTCCGTTCTTCAGCAAGCAGGAGCTCGGGGCGCTGCTCGCCGACATCTCACCCGCGACGCGCGACCTCGCCCGCGGCACGCACAGCTCGCGCGACCTGGTGCGCGAGTCCGACGACTTCAACCGCTGCATCACGGAGGTCATCATCCCGACCGGCAACATCAAGGTCGACGACGGCGAGTTCTCGTCCAACACCGAGAACTACAAGGAGTTCTGGCACTCGGTCGCCGGCCAGGCCGGCGAGGGCGGCGGCTTTGACGGCAACGGGTCGTTCCTGCGCCTGTCCGTTCCCGGCGGCGCGCGACCGCTGACGACCGGCAAGACCAACTACAGCTTGGAGCCGCTGCACGCGAACGCGACGCTGCCGCTGCTGCGCACCAGCCCGGCCTTCCCGAACAAGATCCCGCCCCTGCAGCGCAGCAAGCCCTGCTACAAGAACCCGGTCCCTGACGTGAACGGCTCGTTCTCGACCGGCCCGGCCGACGGCTCCCAGCCAAACGCCGCCGCCCCGCCGATTCCGGCCAAGGGCCTCGGCGCCCAGCCGCCGGCCAGCGCTTCTCAGCTCCTCCCGCTCTCGAGCTTCGGGGGTGCCCAGTGAGAGACGTGTTCGGCAAGGCGTTCAAGAGCAACATCAAGGCCGCTGTCGCGCTGATCGGCCTGATCGTGCTCGGCTGCGCCGTCGGCAGCTACATCCTGTCCCAGCAGCGGCTCAACCCGCCGGCTTGGATTCCGGTCGTAGGCAAGGACACCTTCACGATCAAGGCCGAGCTCGACAACGCTCAGGGCGTCCTGCCCGGTCAGGGTCAGGCCGTGAACATCTCCGGTATCAAGGTCGGCTCGATCCAGAGCGTCGAGCTCGAGGACGGCCGTGCCGTCGCCACGCTGAGCATCGAGGATCGCTTCTCGCGCATCTATCCGAACGCGTCGGTCCTGCTGCGCCCGAAGACCGGGCTGAAGGACATGCTGATCGAGCTCGATCCCGGCAGCCCCTCCTCCGGAGACCCGCTCGAGGAGGAGTCGACGCTGGCCAACAACCAGACCAACGCCGACGTCAACTTCGACGAGTTCCTGGCCAGCCTCGACGGCGACACCCAGGACTACCTCAAGCTGCTGGTCGGAGACGCCGGGCGGACCTTGAAAGGCCGCGGTGGTCGCGACCTCGCCAACACGTTCCGTCGCCTCCAGCCGCTCTCGCGCGACTTCGCCAAGGCTAACCGCTACGTCGTCCAGCGCCGCCAGAAGCTGAAGAAGGTCATCCACAACTTCTCGGCGATCGTGTCGGAGATCGGCGCCCACGACCGCGAGCTGGCCCGCTTCGTCGGTGGCAACGCGGCCGTCTTCCGCCGCTTCGCCAACCAGAACGAGAACCTCTCCGAGACGATCGAGCTGCTGCCCGCTGCGCTGCAGTCGGGCAACACCGCCTTCGCCAAGATCGACAAGCTCGGCCGCTCGATGGAGAGCACCTTCACGAATCTGCGGCCGACGGCTCGCGCGCTCGGTCCGAGCCTGAAGCAGCTACGTCCGTTCTTCGCCAAGACGGCGCCGGTGATCCAGAAGCAGCTACGTCCGTTCACCGAGGAGGTGCAGCCGATCGCCCGCGAGCTGCGCTCCCCGGCGAAGGCGCTCGCCAAGTCGACGCCCAACCTGGTCAAGTTCACCGAGGTCTTCAACGCGCTCTTCAACGAGCTCGCCTACGACCCGCCTGGCAAGGGCAAGGGCAAGAACGGCTACCTCTACTACCTGCCGTGGGCGAACCACAACACGAACTCGACGGTGTCGGGACAGGACGGGATCAGCACGTTGCGCCGCGGCATGGTGATGCTCTCGTGCAGTCAGCTCGACACGCTCGAGGGATTCTCGAAGCCGAACGCGGTGACCGGCAAGGTTCGCAACCCATACCTCGCGACGTTGATCAAGCTGCTCAACGCCCCTGGGTCTGAGGAGCGTTGTGGAACGCAAACGGGGGCGACGCCGTGATTAAGCAAGCGCCCAAGCCCTTCCAGATCTTCGCGATGGTCGCGTTCGTCATGGCGTGCGTCGGCGTGCTGCTCTACCTCTGGCTCTCCTTCGGCGGCGTGGTACCGCTGCGCTCTGAGGGCTACCGCTTCGATATCCGCTTCCCCGAGGCGACCCAGTTGGCCGAGCAGTCCGACGTCCGTATCTCCGGGGTTCCCGTCGGCAAGGTCATCAAGATCGAGACCGGGCCCGACAACACCACCGAGGCGACGCTCGAGATGCGCTCGCGCTACGCCCCGGTTCCCGTCAACGCCCGGGCGATGCTGCGTCAGAAGTCGCTGCTCGGCGAGACCTACGTCGACCTCTCCACCGGTGACCCCTCGAAGGGCACGATCGAGGACGGCGGCCTGCTCGCCGAGTCGGCCGTCGCGCCGACGGTCGAGCTCGACGAGATCTTCCGCACCTTCGACGATGACACCCAGCAGGCGTTCCAGACCTGGATGCAGTCGCAAGCGTCTGCGGTCAACGGCCGCGGGGTCGACATCAACGCCTTCTTCGGCACCGTTCCCGAGTTCATCGAGACCAGCGACGACATCCTCGCCGAGCTCAACGCCCAGTCGCGCGCCGTCAGCGGCACGATCCGCGGCACCGGCGAGTTCTTCTCGGCGCTCAGCGCCCGCGACGGCCAGCTCGCCCGCCTGATCACCGAGTCCAACCGCCTCTTCCAGACCACCGCCGCCCGCAACCGCGAGTTCGCCGCGATCTGGGAGGAGCTGCCCGACTTCTCGCGCCAGAGCCGGCTCACGCTGCCGCGCCTGACCGAGTTCGCCGAGAACGCCGATCCGGTCGTCAAGGAGCTCCAGCCGGCTGCATCCGAGTTCGCGTACAGCTTCAAGCAGCTCGACCGCCTCAGCCCCTCGTTCGAGGGCTTCTTCGAGGGGCTCGGCCCGCTGATCACGAAGTCGCAGCGCGGCGTTCCGGCGCTCGAGCGCTTCCTGAAGGACTTCCCTCCGCTGCTCGCGGAGTTCGAGCCCTTCCTGCGCAACTTCAACCCGTTCCTCGGCTACCTCGGCCAGAACCGTCGCGAGATCGCGTCGTTCTTCGGCAACGTCACCGCGTCGACCAACGGCCGCGACCGCAACGCGAACCCGCGCGCTCCGCTCGGCGATCCAATCCATTTCCTGCGCGCGACGTCCACCCTTAGCCCGCAGAGCCTCGGCTACTACCCGCGCGCGCTCGGCCAGACCCGTTCCAATACCTACATGGGAACCAACGGCATGGACCGTCTCGCCAGCGGCCTGCTCTCCTACGACTCCCGCACATGCTCCAACGGCGATCCAGCGCCGCCTGAGCAGACGGGAACGCCTGAACTGATGGAGCTGGCGCTGCTAGCCCAGCAGTACGCCTTCCGCACCACGGATCGCAACGTCGCCCGTCCAGGTTGCACCGGCCAGGGCAACTTCCCCGGCTACAACACCCAGTTCCCCCAGCTCGAGCCCGAGCCCTGGGCCGGGCGGTCCAGTCGCGTACCCGCTCCGTCAAGTGGGGCTAAGTGGCCCATTGACTACAGGAATGGGTGCGTCTACGATGGCCCATGTCTAACCCCCCGATTGGGGGGTTAGGGAAAAGGGGCGGTCGGCCGGTTGGTTAGCGCACAATCTGCCGGCGGACTGCTCGGCTTCCATTCCAGGGGAACGCAGGACGGGCAGGAACGTGCGAAGGCCGGTCGCCCCGGCTGGATCGCACCGGGTGATGGTCGGGGCCTAGCGGGAGCGGGCCCCGACCACACGCCGCACCGTCCGCTTTAGGGCCCGTCGCTAAGGTCGCTCAGAACGTCGCGATTCAGGCCAACGATCCAAGAAGAAGCCGATGACGATCACCATCGCAGGAACGGCATTCGACTACCACGACTACGACGCTCGTGGCGACACGCTCTTTCTGGGCGTTGGTGGGCCTAGGGGCGCCTTGGCTGCGCGGGCGTACGAGACTCCAGAGGGCCACATCGTCGAGTACGACGAGGGCGGTGCGGTGATCGCGCTCGAGTTGGTCAACGTTCGCTGGTCGCTGGAGCGTGAGGGAGAGGTCAAGCTGACCTGCCCCGAGGAGCATCATGTTGCGCCCTCGTCGCTCGAGCCCGTCCTGGCTGCGTAGAACACGCCGCTAACGTCGATCGGATGGCTGATTCGATCGACGAGCGAGCCCGTGAGCTGCTCGAGGATAAGAACTTCTGCCACGTTGTGACGACGTCCGGCAATGGATCACCGCACGTGACGGTCGTCTGGGTCGACGTCGAGGGCGACGACGTCCTGCTCAACGGGGCGGAGGGCCGTGCTTGGCCGGCCAACCTGCGCCGGGATCCGAACGTCGTGCTGACCGTCGTGAATCTGGACGACCCCTACGAATACGTGACGATCACAGGGCGGGCGGTCGAGATCACGCCCGAGGGCGCCGACGAGCACATCGACGCGCTCGGCAAGAAGTACCTCGGCAAGGACGAGTACCCGTTCCGTAAGGAGGGCGAGGTGCGGTTGAAGATCCGCATCAAGCCGGAGAAGGTCCGTTTGCGCGGCGGCGGCTGACGTCGGCCGGCTCTAGCGAGGCGAGACGCGAACGGCTGAGACTCATGGGGACTTCGTACATATGCGCGCCGTCGTGTTGCCGCCAGCCGATACGGATCGCGACCCTGCCGCGGAGGCGATCGACCCAGGCAAGCGGCGTGGGGCGCTCGACTGGGATGAGAATGATCTCGAGTGCGTCCTCGTCGACAATCACCGTCGGACAACGTCTGCGCGCGACATTGCGCCAAGCGAGCGACTTCCAATTCGGAATGTCGCTGCCGATGAAGGAGACGCGATCCGGGTAGCCCCCACCGTCATCGGCCAGTACCGATTCGAGCAGGATGCGACTTGCTTGCTCCGTAGCAGTCATCTCAGAACGTCCTCTTCCATTCCTCAACATAGCTGCGCCAGTGGGTCAACAGCTCGCTCATTGCCCGCGCCATGCCTTCGTTGACGCTGGCGATCATCACCGAGGGCGGCTGCTTCTGGTCTCTGATGTAGCTGTGCACGTGGTGTTCGTCGAAGGCGTGCGCGTTGTCGTATGTGCGCACAGACCACGCACGGCCCGCGTGCCAGGCGACGAGCGTGATGGCATACGCGACCGGATGAGCGCTCGATCTCGCTATCGCAATCCACGTCTCGTCATCAAGCAACTGGTCCCGTACACGATCCTTCACGCCCTAGTAGGGCGTGATCTACGGCTTGCAGCCCCCTCTACTTAGCCGGCGTCGCTTCGGCAGCCGCCTGCTTCTCGAAGAAGTCGCCGCCCTCGATGTTGACGTGGGGGAGGATCTTGTCGAGCCATTTGGGAATCCACCAGCACTTGTCGCCCATCAGGGTCATCGCGGCGGGAACGAAGAGGCATCTGACGAGGGTGGCGTCGATTGCGATCGCGACGGCGAGGCCGACGCCGAACTGTTTGACGACGGCGTCGCCGCTGAGCACGAAGCTGGAGAAGACGCAGACCATGATCAGGGCGGCTGAGGTGATCACGCGGCCGGTGTTGGCAAGACCGTCGACGATCGCCTTGTGGGTGTCGCCGTCCTCGAGGTAGTGCTCCTGGATCTGCGAGAGCAGGAAGACCTCGTAGTCCATCGACAGGCCGAAGAGGATCGTGAACATCAGCAGCGGGACGTAGCTGGCGATCGGGACGGCGCCGTCGAGGCCGATCAGCGTCGCGCCGTGGCCCTCCTGGAAGACGAACGTGACGATGCCATAGGCGGCGCCGACCGAGAGCAGGTTCGCCACCGCGGCCTTGAGCGGCAGCAGCACCGAGCGGAAGGCGAGCAGCAGCAGGAAGAAGCTGAGGATCACGACCAGCGCGATCATCTGCGGCAGCTTGTCGGCGATCCGCGCGGCGAGGTCGATGTAGCCGGCCGTCTGGCCGCCGGCGAAGACGGTCAGGTCGGTGCCCTTGATCGCGTCCGGCACGACGTTGTCGCGCAGGTTCTCGACGAGGTCGCCGGTCTTCGGGTCCGACGGCGCAGTCGTCGGTATCGCGGTGAACACGGCCACGGTGCCGGCCTTGTCGACGGTCGCGGGGGAGACCGACTTGATCCCCGGCGTCTTCTTGATCGCGTCCTCGAGGTTGGTCAGGCGCGGGTCGTTGGCCGGGCTCTCGGCGGCCTTGGTCTGCTGGTCGAGCTGCTGTTGCTGCGAGGCCGTCTGCTGCTGGACCTGCTGCTGGGCCTGGTCGGGCGGGACGCCCTCGGCCTCGAGCTGCTGCTCCTGGGCCTGCTGCTGCTCGGTCAGCTGCTGTTGCTGGCTCTTCGCCTTGTTGACGTCGCTCTGGTCGGGCTTCGCCGGCGAGCCGAGCTCGACGCCGATCAGCAGCGGGCCGTTGGTGCCCGGGCCGAAGCCCGTGGTGATCAGGTCGTAGGCCTGGCGGGCGGTGGTGTCCTTCGGCAGCTCGCCGTTGTCGGAAGCGCCAAGCTCGAGGTTGAGCGTCGGGATCGCGATGAACAGCAGCACGAACGAGCTGGCGAGCAGCGAACGCCACGGGCGGTGGGCCACACCGTTCGCCCAGCGGCGCCAGCCGTGCGGTTGGTGGTCGTCGGGGTGGGTGCGGCCGAGCTTGACGTGCAGGCGAGCACCGACACGACGACCGCGACGGCGGCGGCGCAGCCCATCGCGCCGACCAGCGGGATCCCGGCGGCCAGCAGCGAGCACAGGGCGACGACCACCGTGCTGCCGGCGAACACGACCGCGCCGCCGGAGGTGGCGGTCGAGCGCGCGATCGACTCGCGGATCTCCACGCCTTCGCGCAGCTGCTGCTTGTGGCGCGTCACGATGAACAGCGCGTAGTCGATCCCGACGCCGAGCCCGATCATCGTCGCCAGCGTCGGCGCGACCGTCGGGATGTCGACGACGTGACTGAGCAGCTTGAGGATCGCCAGCGTGCTGACCAGGCCGAGCACTGCAGTGACGATCGGCAGCAGCATCGCCGTCACCGTCCCGAACGCGAACAGCAGGATGATCACCGCCGCCGCGAGCCCGATCGCCTCGCTGCTCTCGGTGTTGGTCGGCGACAGCGCCTGGCCCATGTAGCCGCCGGCGGCCACCTTCAGGCCGGCGTCGGAGGCGGGCGAGGTCGCGTCGAAGATCTCCTGCGCGTCGTCCTCGGTCAGCTCGCTCGGCGAGTCGTAGAGCGTGACGACGATGTAGCCGATCGTCTTGTCCTTGCTCAGCGCGTAGGAGCCCTGCTTGCTGAGCGGGCTGATCGCGCTGCGCACGCCGGACTGCTGCTTCAGCGAGTCGACCGTGTCGCCGACCGCCTTGCTGTTGGCGCTGTCGGTGAGCTTGCCCTTGGCGGCCTGCAGGACGACCGGGTTGGTTCCGTTCGCCTGGGCCGGCAGGTTGTCCTGCAGCAGGTTCTGGGCGTTGGTCGAGCCGGTGCCCGGCAGCGACAGGTTGTCGTTGTTGGACGCACCGACGATGCGGCCGCCCACGGCGAGCGCGATCGTGACGACGACCCAGATCGCGATCACGGGCCAGTGGTGCTTGGCGCAGCCACGACCGAGTCGGTACAGGGCGCCGGTCACGAGGCCGCAGCCTACCCCTTACCCTGGACCTGTGGCCAGTGAGCGGATCGAGGAGATGCGCGAGTCCTACGAGCTCGGCAGCCTGTCCGAGGACGACCTGGCGGCGACCTGGCTCGAGCAGTTCGAGGCGTGGTTCGAGGCGGCGCTGGTCGCGGGGATTCCCGAGCCGAACGCGATGGTGCTGGCGACCGCCGGCGGCGACGGCGCCCCGGGCGCGCGCACCGTCCTGCTGCGCCGGCTCGACGCGCGCGGCTTCCGCTTCAACACCAACTACCGCTCGCGCAAGGGGCGCGAGCTGGGGGAGAACCCGCGCGCGACGCTGCTGTTCCCGTGGTACCAGCAGCAGCGCCAGGTGATCGTCGACGGCGACGTCTTGCAGCTCTGCGCCGAGGAGTCCGACGCCTCGTTCGCTAAGCGGCCGCGCGCCTCGCGGATCGCCGCGGCGGCGAGCCCGCAGTCCGAGGTGATCGAGTCGCGCGACGCGATCGAGCGGCGCTTCGCCGAGCTAGAAGCGCAGTACGAGGGAGTCGAGGACCCACCGCGCCCCGACCATTGGGGCGGCTATCTCGTCGAGCCGCGCAGCGACGAGTTCTGGCAGGGCCGCCGCAACCGGATGCACGACCGCCTCCGCTTCCGCCGGACCTCCAGTGGCGCCTGGGTCGTAGAGCGACTCGCCCCCTGAGCGCCCGACGGCGGTCAGGCCTTGTCCGACACAGCAGATACGCTGTGGTCGTCCTCATGTGAGGGCGTCCCCTCGTAGCTCAGTGGATAGAGCATTCCCTTCGCAAGGAAAGGTCGCGGGTTCGAGTCCTGCCGAGGGGATTATGGCGAGATTCGTCCTTGCTATTTCTGCTATGGCTGCTAACGTTTGGGTTCTTGCGAAGGGATTGCTGACGCTGGGCGGCAGGCCGGGCTCGTTGACCGGCCGCTGGTCCACGAATAGCGGTTCACGCGACGCCCTCCGGTTTACGCCGGGGGGCGTTCGTCTTTTTGAACACACGGGACCGTTGAACCCGTCGCTAGTCTCAATGGGAGAGCGTCCGAGGAGATTCCGTGTTCGAGTTCCTGTCCCGCCGCGAGCCTGAGATGCCAACCGCCGCCGACGCGCTGCCGGGACGCGACACGCCGATCGTCACGCCTGGCGAGCACTTCGTCCTCGGTACGCCGATCGGGCCGCCGTTCCCGGACGGAACCGAGCGGGCGATCGTCGGGATGGGCTGCTTCTGGGGTGCCGAGAAGGTCTTCTGGCAGCTCCCGGGGGTCTACACGACGGCTGTCGGCTACGCCGGGGGAATCACGCCGAATCCCACCTACGAGGAGGTCTGCGGCGGGCGGACCGGTCAGAACGAGGCCGTGCTGGTCGTCTTCCGACCGGAGGAGATCTCGTACGAGCAGATCCTCAAGGCGTTCTGGGAGAACCACGACCCCACGCAGGGAATGCGCCAGGGCAACGACGTCGGCACCCAGTACCGCTCGGCGATCTACACGACCTCGGACGCACAGCGCGAGGCAGCGGTCGCTTCGGTCGCGAGCTACGCCGAGGCGCTGGGCGCCGCCGGCCACAGCTCCGAGATAACGACCGAGATCGAGCCCGCCGGCGACTTCTACTACGCCGAGGAGTACCACCAGCAGTACCTCGCCAAGAACCCCGCCGGCTACTGCGGCCTCGGGGGAACGGGCGTCAGCTGCCCGATCGGACTGGCGACCTAGCGCGAGCTGCCCGGGCGCCAGGCATCGATCAGGTCCGCCGGTGTGAGCGCGATGTCGAGGCCCGCATCGCTGCTGAAGCCGGACCGCGAAACCCCAACCAGCAGCGCGTTCTCCGCTCCGGGGACCGCCGCGCGCTGGCGGATGAGCGCCCGGGTGTCGGCAGCGGTGAAGCGCGCGCGCTCGCGCCACTTGATCGAGCCGACGAAGGCCACCGCCCGGGGGTACGGCGAATCCGCGCCCACGAGATCGACTTCGACGTCGTTGCTGCGCGTCCAGTAGCCGCCGACGTGACGGGCCGATCCGAAACGGGATTCGGGCAGCATCCGCTCGACCGAGCGCCGGACTAGATCCTCGATCGCCTTCCCGCGATACGAGCTCCATGCCTCTTCGATCCGGTCGATCACAAGATCCGCGCGTCCTCGATCGATCTCGTCGATGCCCGGCCCCACGAATCTCAGCCAGAAACGGAGGTATGGGTCGGCGATCGAGTAGCGCTTGCTCTTCTTCGGTGCCGGGACGGAGCAGGGAGAAGCCTCGGCGACGATCCGCTTCTCGGCGATCAGCAATTTCAGTGCGTTGGTCAGCGACGTCGCGCTGAACACTCCGCTCGCGTCTCGGAGCGTGCTGAACGTGCGCTCGCCGGCGCCGAGCGCTTCGAGCACGTCGCGCGCCTGCGGGTTGTAGGGCAGTTCGGTCTCGAGGATGCGCTCGCCGTTGACGACGAAGTGGGTGTGGGAGTCCTCCAGTGCCTCAGTCAGGAAGTGCCGACGGTTCCGCCGCCTGGGCCACGTCGTGGCGAGCGTTGGGAATCCACCCACGATCAGATAGGCGTCGAGCGCCGCGGCCGGATCCATTCCGCTCAGCTCGGCGACGTCTGCCGGTGAGAAGGGATCCACGACCATCTCGCGAGTCGGACGGCCGTGCAGCGCATGGCCGTAGTCGACCAGTGTCTCCATCATCGAGATGTCAGAGCCGATTGCGATCAGTAGCACGGGCAGATGTTGCAGGTGCCGATCCCACGCCTCCTGCAGATCGGCGTCTGCTCCGTTGTCACGCTCGAGCAGGTAGGGCAGCTCATCGAGCACGATCACGGCCGGATCGGTTCGGGTCGCCCCCTGGGCAGCCAACATGAGGGCGGTGACCCATGTATCGGGCGTCAGCCCTTCCTCGAACAGGGACGCGCTGGAAAGCGACGATGGCCCGGCGGCCGCGGCGAAGCGCCGGAGCGCCTCGGCCGACCCGCGCCGCGGCGATCGGAAGAAGACGCTTCTGGTGCGGCTGTCGAGCAGGAACTGTTCGACGAGTCGAGACTTGCCGACTCGTCGGCGACCGCGTACCCAGAGGAAGCCGCCGGACCCGGACTGCCGTACCCGCGATAGCTCTCGCTCGAGTACTCCAAGCTCCGCGTGGCGTCCGACGAACATGCAGAAAGTATATACGCAGAAACTTTCGTGCTGAAAAGTTTCTGCGGATAAAGTTTCTTTCTAGCGGCCCTTCCAGACGGGCTGGCGCTTCTCGGCGAACGCGGTGGCGCCCTCGCGGGCGTCCTCGGAGACGAAGACCGGTCCGGCGATCTCGCCCTGCTTGACCCAGGCCTCGTTCGGATCCCAGGTGGGCGACTCGACGGCGATCCGCTTCGAGGCGGCGAGTGCCAGCGGCGCGTTAGCCGCGATCGCGTCGGCCAGCTCGACTGCCGCCTCGACGGCGCCGCCCGGCTCGGAGAGCCGGTTGACGAGGCCGAGCTCGTAGGCGCGCTCGGCGTCGACGGGATCGCCGGTCAGCGCTAGCTCCATAGCCACGTGGTAGGGGATCCGCTGTGGCAGGCGCAGCAGGGCGCCGGCGGCTGCGACCAGGCTGCGCTTGACCTCGGGAATGCCGAGCTTCGCTCCCCGCGCCGCGACGATCAGATCGCAGGACAGCGCGACCTCGAGCCCGCCGGCGACCGCGAACCCCTCGATCGCCGCGATCAGCGGCTTGTCGGACGAGCGCTGCGTGATGCCGGCGAAGCCGCGTCCCTCGACGTGGGGGCTCTCGCCGCTGACGAACGCCTTGAGATCCATGCCGGCGCAGAACCCCTTGCCGGCTCCGGTCAGAACGCCTACTTGAAGATCGCCGTCTCCGTCGAGCTCATCCAGCGCCGCGGCGATGCCCTGCGCCAGCGCCGCGTTGACCGCGTTGCGCGCGTTCGGCCGGTTGAGGGTGATCAGCAGCACGCGCCCGCGGCGCTCGGTCAGAACTGCCTGCTCGTCGCTCATGGGAGTTGAAACTACTCGTCTCCCGTAGCTTGCGCAGGGCGAGATCCGTGAAGAAGCGCGTTTGGGCGGCCATCGCGGGGGTCGGTCAGCTCTTGACGTCGATTCGCATCTTCATTCCCTCGTGGAACGTACAGAGGAACTTATACGTACCAGCCTTCTTCAGCTTGCGCTTGAAGGTGAAGAACGTCGCGGCCGGCGCTGAGTGAAACCTCTTGGCGCCCTTCGGCCTCTTGTACGTATAGACATCGTGACTGTCGGCGTTGCGGTTCGACCACACCCATTTGATCGTCGTTCCCTTGGCGACCGTCAGCTTCTTCGGTGAGTAGAAGTTGTCGGCGACCTTCACCGTCTTCGTCTTCGCGGTGTGGGCGGTCGGGCTGGCCACCGCGACGGCGCCCGTGCCTCCCAGCACGAGCACCGCGGCGGCGATTGCCTTACCCCTCACTTGGAGTACCTCTCGAGCGGCGTGATCCCCTTCTGGGTCGAGTGTGGATGCTTGATCCAGAACTTCTCGAACGTCGAGGGATCGCTCTTGTTGACGCCGAGGACCCACGACAGGCCCTCTTGCTGCGCGGCCGAGTTGAGCGTGTTGGTCGCCGGGCCGGGGCAGGGCGCGAACGTCGAGTTGTCCGCCGGGACGTTCGGGCTGCGCACGACGTTGCCGGCGAAGCAGTTCCCGGTTCCGCTGCCGTCGTAGAACATGTCGCGGCCGTTGAGGTCGCTGCCGCCGAGGCCGAAGTCGTTGTTGCGCACGGTGTTGCTGCGCAAGATCGACGCCTCCTGTAGCTTCGGGTCCTTCTGGAGCGCGAGCTGGATCTGCTGGATCGCACCGAAGCCGGCGAGCCAGTTACCAAATATCTTGTTGTTCTCAACAATTGTGTTCTGGCTGCCGAACAGCAGGACGCCAACACCGATCGGGTAGCCGGCGAGACCGGCCGGACCAGATGCCGGAATCGTGAACGGCGCGCCCGCGTAGTAGTTGAAGTTGTTCCAGAAGATCCGGTTGCCGGAGATCACGTTGCGGTCCGGCGGCGGGAACTTCTCCGAGTCGAGCGCGTTCGGCACGATGCCGCTGCCGTTGTTGTAGAAGTCGCTGTCCTTGATCGTGACGTAGCGCATGTTGGTGCCGGAGAACCCGAGCACGTTCGAGTACGCCCTGACCTTGCTGACGATCGAGCGCTTCGGCTTGGTCTGCGGCGGCGTCTGCCCGATGTAGAAGCCGGCGTCGTTGTTGTCGAACGCCTCCGAGCGCGACATCGTGCCGCCCTTCGAGTTGAAGGCGTAGATGCCGTAGACCCCGGTGTGGCCGGCGACGAGCTTGGTCAGCGTGTAGCCGACCGCGTTGACGACGAAGAAGCCGTTGGCGCGGTAGTTGCGCGCGTAGAAGCCCTTGACGGTGACCCCGTCGGCGTTGTTGATCAGCACGCCGTTCTGCGCCTTAGCGCCCTTGAGGCCCTTGCCCTGGAGCACGACCTTGCGCGGCTTGCCGGCGTTGCCGACGAGCTTCAGCCTGTCGTAGCGCGGGCCGGTGATGCTCACGCTCTCCTTGTAGGTCCCGTTCTTGACCTTGATCGTGTCGCCGCCGCGCGC
The DNA here is from genome assembly GCA_946481495.1 of uncultured Actinomycetes bacterium. The sequence goes on along the minus strand of CAMLNW010000033.1, from coordinate 734 downwards.
CTTGCGCACCGCCGCTCCGATCGAGCGGTACTTGCACTTGCGCTGCTTGCAGACGGTGTAGGTCTTGGCCTTGCCCTTGCGGACCTTGGAGCCGCCCTTGCCGGGATTGCCGGCGGGCGGGTAGTCGACGGCCATGGCGGCGGTCGGGAAGGCCAGCAGCGCGACTAACGCGGCTAGTGGCAGTGAGCGGGGCGGGAGCATCGGGAGTTCTCCTCTCCTAGGGGTCCACGAGGTACCAGCCCGCCATCCCGGCGTCCTGGTGCGTGAAGACATGACAGTGGTATAGCCAACGGCCGGGGTTGTCCTCACGAAACTTGGCTGTGATCGTCTCGTTCGGGCCCAGCGCTGGGTTGTCCACGTTCGCGCCGCCGGAGTCCTGGCAGCGGTGGCCGTGGATGTGGAAGGTGTGGAAGTTGCTGTCGCCGCCGATCACGTGCAGCTCGACGCTCTGGCCGACCTTGGCGCGGATCGTCGGCGTGTTGCCCGCGTAGGTGCGGCCGTTGATGCAGTGCAGCAGGCGCGGGATGCCCGTCACCTGGGGCGGGAAGCTGTGCAGGTAGAGGACGCGCTCGACGTCGGGGATCGGCGTGCCCTTCGGTTTGACGATCACTGCTCCGAACAACCCGCGAAAGCTGTTCAAGGTGTGGTTCGGCCCGTGGTCGTGGTACGGCCAAACCCCGACTGACTCCGGGACCGCCTCCCAGACGTAGGTGAACTCCTCGCCCGGCTCGACG
>CAMLNW010000032.1 GCA_946481495.1 uncultured Actinomycetes bacterium | reverse complement strand
CCTTCGAGCAGGGCCAGCCGGGCACGCGGGTGGTGGACCGCGCCGCCGCCTCGCTCAGCACCTTCTACGGCAACTTCGAGAACAAAGAAGCAGCACTGCTCGCCGCGGTCGAACGCGAGCGCGAGCAGTCGTTGGCGACATTCAGGGCGGCCTACGAGGCCGAGCCCGAATGGCCACTCGCGCTGCGCGCCGGTATCGACGCGCTGTTCGGTTTCCTCGCCGCCGAGCCCGCCGCGGCCAGCGTGGCGATCGTGGACGTCTTCACCGCCGGCCACGACGCGCTCGAGGCCGGCGACCAGACGATCCAGGCATTCCAGATCTTCCTCGAGCCAGGCCACGAGCTGGCGGCCGATCGGCCGCCGCTCGTTGCCGAGGCAGTCGTCAACGCGACTTATGCGCTCGTCTATGGCCAGATCCGCCAGAACCGCGTTCAGCGGCTGCGTGAGCTGACTCCGACCGCCGCATTCGTCCAGCTCGCGCCTTTCGTCGGTGCGCCGGCCGCCTGCGCGGCGGCTAACTCCTAGCCTCGCCGAGGGCCACCTGGCTGGCTCGCCGGCCAACTTTCAGTATCGCCGTGTTCCTATCTTGTAAGATGCTGTCTCTAACAGCACGCAGAGAGGCGAACCGGCCGGGTGGAGACTCGCAAGAGGCCCAGTATCAAGCTGACGGGAGGACCCCACGGGATACCGCGTGCGGTCGTCCACGAGGTACAGCGAGGCAGGCTGCTCGACGCGCTCGCCGAGGTGATCGCCGAGGAGGGCTACCTCGACACGACGGTCCACAAGATCCTCAAGCGCGCCGGGATCTCGCGGCGCACCTTCTACGAGATCTTCACCGACAAGGAGGACTGCTTCCTCGTCGCCTACCAGGAGGCGGCCGACCACATCCTCGTACTCGTCCAGCGCGCCTGCCGACTCGGCGGGACGCCGGAGATACGGATCGAGAACAGCCTGCGGGCGCTGCTCGAGTTCGTCGAGAGCGAGCCGAAGGTCGCCCGGATGCTCGTCGTCGAGGTGCTGGCCGCCGGCGAGAAGGCGCGCGTCCGGCGTGCCAAGACGATGGAGCGCCTGACCGCGCTAGGTGCGGACGCACTCCAAGAGCGGTATGAGAACCGCGACGAGGCACTCCTGCGCGCCCGTGTCCTGACAGGCGGAATCCACGAGCTCGTCTACGACGCGCTCGCGCGCGGGAAGGTCAAGGGAATATCCGAGCTCGCCGGCGAGGTCGTGTCATTCCATCTCGTCCCACCGGAGGTCGTCCATGGCGGTTAGCGCCCCAAGCGCGGCCCCCCGCCGTAGCCGACGCCCCGATCAGCTGACCGGGGGACGTCATGGACTGACGGCCGAGGAGGTCCAAGCCTCGCAACGCGACCGGATCATGCGTGCCATGACCGAGGCCGTCGGCGAGCACGGCTATCACGGCGTTCGGATCGCCGACGTCGTCTGGCGCGCCGGTGTCTCGCGCAAGACCTTCTACGAGCTGTTCGGCGGCAAGGACGACTGCTTCTGCGCGACCTACGGCGCCTGGGTCGACCGTCTTCTGGCCACGACGTTCGACGCGTTCGAGACGCAGACCGACTGGATCGACCAGTTGCGCGCCGCCCTCACCGCGCTCTTGGGCACGCTGGCGCGTGAGCCCGATGCCGCACGGATGTGCTTCAGCGAGGTGCTCGTCGCCGGCGGCGAGACACAGCGGCGGCGCGAGCAGACAGCGGCGGCAGTCGCCGAGCTGTTCCAGGCGCCCGCGATGCCCGACGGCCCACTCGGCGAGACGCTGCGCGCCGGACGTGTCAGCGAGCTCGGCGAGACACTGCGCCGTGAGATCGCGGCCGGCCGTACCGAGCGACTGCCGGAGTTGGTTCCCGAGTTGATGTGCGCGATGGTGTTGCCGTTCCTCGGGATGGACGTCGCGCAGCGCGAGTTGAACCGCGGCGTCGCGACCGCGGTATGACCACCGGGGGCACGGCGCCGCGCGGAGGCTCGTTTGCCGACGCGGCATTTGCGGCGACGGCCACCGCCTACGCAGGCGCGCCCGGTGGCTGGGAGATCGCTATCCAATCAGCGATCGGCGGCCTGTTCGGCTTCCTCGCGGAGCGCCCCGACCAGACGACGGCATGCTTAGCCGCGGACTGCGGAGCAGGTCGTGACGCGCTCCGGCAACGCGACGAGACGATCGCCCGCTTCGTCGAGCTACTGCGCCCGGGCTTCGCCGCCTCGGCCGCACCGCCACCGCCGGTGGTTGCCGAGGCGATCGGCGGCGGGATCTACGAGCTAGTGCGCAGCCACGTGCTCGAGCGCCGCCTGGAGGATCTACCCGGTGCGGTCCCGAACGCCACGATCGTCGCCTTGTCGCCGTTCATGGGAATGGACGGCGCGCTCACGATCGTCGGCTCGGACTAAATGAACTGAACGCAATGGGGCCGCGCCCCTCCTGCGCGGCCCCACCCCTCCAACTGCGTTCTCGGGAGCAGAACCCTCCGATGCCTCCGAGACGCGAGGAGCGTAACAGTGCGTACCTTTCGTGTCAACCGTTACAAAGTGGTCTGACCAATAGCCGCTGAGCCCGCATTCGCGAGCTTGGAAGCGCGCGTCGTGCCCATGAATGGGGCCAGCGTGATGAAGGCCGCGAGCGGCGCGACCTCATACAGTCGCTCGGCGCCTTGGTGGCGCAGAGACGAGTGGAGCAGCGCGTCCAGAGTCGCGCCGATCGCCTCCGCGGCGATCGGGTTGGTGTCGGGGAACTGGCGAAAGCCTTCATCGAGCAGCAGGCTGAACCGGCTCAGGCCCTGAGCGCGTAGGCCCATTCCCGCGGCGCCCGTCGCCCAGACGCGCAGGCCACCGAGCTGCGCCGTCAGCGGGTCTGTCGCGAGGAATGCGAAGAACGCGCACAGCCCAACGCTGACCGAGGTCGCCCAGTCGGACGCCGTGCTCGCCTGCGTGACGGTCGCCTTGAAGAGACGCCGCTGCGCGTCGGCGAGCGTTGCGAGGAACGCGTCCTCCTTACCGTCGAAATGGACGTAAAAAGTGGTCAGCGATACCGCCGCGCGCGCCGCGATCTCGGTGATCGGCATCTCCGCGTAGCCCTTCTCGGCAACAAGCTCGACGACTGCCGCGAGGATCCGCTCGCGAGCGTCCCGCGGCTCGGGACGAAGCGGGATGAGCTGGGGTGGAATCTCGCGCGGGCGCCGCAACGGCTCCGGCGGCGTGTGGTAGCTCTGCATCCAGGCGAACAGCTCGGGCATCAACGCCGGAAGCTCGTCGAGCCGCTCTTCACGCACCCGTGCGTGAATGATCTTGCGAGCGCCGCCGGTCACCGCGCGAACGATCTCGCGCGGCATTCCGGCCCGCTCTGGCGAATCCTCGAGCGCACGACAGGTGATGTCCTCGAGCGCGCGATCGAGGCGCTCGATCACCGCCACGGCCTCCGGACCTCCGGCGTAGACCTCCACCCACGCGACACGGGCCGTGGCCGGCTGAGCGACGAGCGCCGCGGCGGAGGCGTCGAGCATCGCCGCGAGCCTGCGGTCCCACGGTCCGGACGCTTCCTCGAAGCCCGCCAGAACGGCCGACTTCGCGAATTCCGTGATCCCCTCGAGCGTTGCCACGAAGCAATCGCGCTTGTTGGAGAAGTGCCTGTAGAAGGCGTTGCGCGAGACGCCCGCCACGAAGAGGATGTCCTCGACGCGAGTCGCGTCATAGCCCCGCTCGGCGACCACCGCTACGGTTGCGCCCAGCAACCGCTCACGCTGCTGTTGATTGACCTCCTTCGGCCCCTTTCCCGGACCCGGTGGCAGCTTGCGCGATCGCAGAGACTCGGCTTCCCCCCAAGGCGTCATCGTCATATTGGCCGACGATAGCGACGCCTTGGAGACGATCCCGTCTTCAGGACTAATCCAGTCTGCAAGTAGAATGGCCCCCGATGGCCGTCACGCTGCCGACCACCCAAAGCCCGCTCGACAACATCACCTACGAGGACCTCTACCGGCGCTGGGAGAACGGCAACTGGAAGGCGACCGCGATCGACTTCTCGCAGGACGCCGAGCAGTGGCAGACGGACTTCACCGAGTTCGACCGCAAGGCGGCGCTCTGGAACTACTCGCTGTTCTTCTGGGGCGAGGACGCCGTCGCCGACGGCCTCTCGCCCTACGTCGATGCCGCGCCGCTCGAGGAGCAGAAGTACTTCCTCACGACGCAGCAGGTCGACGAGGCGCGCCACGCGGTCTTCTTCAACCGCTTCATGAAGGAGGTCGTCGGGATCGGCGGCGACTCGATCGGCGACAGCCTCGCGATCGTCCAGCCGCAGCTCAGCTGGGGGTTCAGAAAGGTGTTCCGCCGGCTCGAGAAGATGTGCGACGAGTTGCGTAAGGACCCGTCGATTCCGCAGCTCGCGGCGGGCGTCGCGCTCTACCACGTGGTCATCGAGGCGACGCTCGCGCAGCCCGGCCAGCACTTCATCACCAGTTACCTCGAGGATCGTGAGCTGCTGCCCGGCTTCCGCGCAGGGATGGAGAACGTAGCGGCCGACGAGCAGCGCCACATCGGCTTCGGCGTCAAGCTGCTGCACGACCTGCGCAAGATGGACCCCGAGGTTCCCTACGCGGTCGCCGACCTACTACGCGAGGTGATGCCCTGGACGATCAACGTGCTCGTCCCGCCGGGCTGGGACGAGCGCTACATCGAGACGTTCGGCTACACGATCGAGGACCTTGGCGAGCAGGGAGCGGCCTCGCTCGAGACGAAGCTGCGCAGCGCCGGCATGCCGCTCGAGGAGCTGCCGGGACCGCCCGTGATGCCACTCGACGGCACGCCGCGCGAGCGAGCGGTCCGCGGCAAGGCGCTCTCCAAGGCCGGCTACCTCGGCGAGAAGACCGGCCCGCCGGCACGCGACCCGGAGCACGTCCAGATGCTGTTCGAGTCGGTCGCCAACGGTCTCGACCTAGACGCCGCGCGCGCCCCGGGCTCGATCCAGTGGGACTTCGTCGACCACGAGCCGTGGCACGTGGTCGTCGCCAACGGCGCGACCCACGCCGCCCGCGGACCCGCCGACAACCCGACCGTCCGCTTCGAAGTCGGCTTCGAGGACTGGGTCGACGTCGTCGCCGGCCGCCTCGACCCGCGCAGGCTGATGCTGCGCGGCAAGCTCCGCCCCCGCGGCGACCTGCGCTGGCTCTTCAAGAGCCGCAAGATGTTCCCGGCTGGCTAGTCCAGCTCGCGCTCGAGCTGGCCTGCTCGCGCTACGACGGTGTCGACGATGTCGTCGACGACGGCTTGGTGTCCCCCCTCGTCGCGCAACTCGTCGACGAGCTTCGGGGCGACCGCCGCCGCGCGCTTGGCGAACCCCCGCACGCGGCGCAGCGTCGCCGCGCCGCCGAGGCCCGCCTCGGCGGCGAACCGCTCGACGTGGCGGCGGCGGACATACTCGGCGCGATACTCGCCGCCGAGCTTCATCGCCATCTTCTTGCCGAGGCCGTAGACGGTTGTCGACAGCAGGTCGTAGAAGGGCGCCAGCCGCGTGCCGTCTGCGGCGTGCAGCAACGCGAAGTTCTTCCCGTGCGCGTCGTGATTGCCGATCAGGAAGTTGAAGCTGGCGGCATCGACCATGCGCAGCGTGTCGAGCGCCGGGACTGCGCCAGCCACGCCGAGCAACCGGAAGCAGTCGGCAAGCTTCGGGCCGCCCTCGTTCTCGTACTTCAGCTCGGGCGGCACGCTCAACGCCTGACAGAAGTCCTCCTGATGAACTCGCGTTACGCGACCGCCATCGTCGGTGCGGCGGTCGTAGCGCTCGACCAGGAGGAACTCGCGGCCGGCGACCCGCTCCACGGTGGCGCTGGCAGCGCCGATCCCCAACTCGCCGGCGAGGCGCAGGCAGAAGGCCTCGTTGGCGACCGAGTCGGCGAGCCCGTCGATCGGCGTCTTGATGATGTGGGTGCTCGGGGCGGAGCCCAGCGGCTGACCGATCCGGCCCTCCTCCGCGACGACGACCAGCTTGTCCTGCGCGCCGGCGAGCGAGATGCGGACGTCGCCGTCGGGATCGGCCATCAGCGGGCGCCGCGGAACCTCGTCGATCGCCGCGGCGAGGGTAGCGTCGTCAAGCCACTCGACGGCCCGCTCGCGCTCCGCCGGTCGGAGATATTCGCCGGGCGGGACCAGCGAGATCGCGCCGGCGCAGTCGCCGCCGAGCGCCGACAGCAGGCCGAAGTCGTTGCGCTCGCTGACGTCGCGTAGCCGCGCGGCCGCGCGGCGGACCTTGCCCTCCGGGAGCAGGTTGGCGAAGAAGCTCTCGGTCACCGCATCGTCGAAGGGCTCGTCGCGTACCGGCAGCGCACGCGACAGCGGCGGCCCGGGGGCGGTCACGTAATCAGGCGCGTAGACGAAGCTCAGCCGGCCACGGTCCTGCTCCAGCGTGCCGGCGCGGCGGTCGAGCAGCCAGACGTCAAGCGTCTCCATCGGGCTCCGCCGGACCGGTCGCCACGACGCTGATCCCCAATGCGCGCATGGCGGCGAGCGTGGGCGCAAGCCGCAGATTCGGCTTGCCCCTCTCGAGATCGACGATGAACCGCCGGCCCGTACCGCTGGCCAGCGCGAGATCCTCCTGCCGCAACCCGCGCGCGAGTCGCGCGGACCGAACCGCGCGACCGACGTCCTCGGGGCTGTCGAGAGGGGTGGACCGTGTGATGTACCCGCTCGGGAACATCTGGCAACTGTAGCACTTCGGCGCGGGAAATGTTACCGCTCGGGAACTTCCAGGTCCGATGCCACCACAAGAGGCTCCCGTGTTACCGCTCGGGAACACCGCGCCGGCCGGCGGCGAACCACGCATATACTCGCCCGGTGCCTGACTCGGGGGAGTTGGAGGGGCAAGCGACGCAGCTGCTGCAGCGGCTGATCCGGTTCGACACGGTCAATCCGCCGGGGGCCGAGGAGGAGTGCCAGCAGTACCTGCGCGGGCTGCTCGAGGGCGCCGGATTCGAGGTCGAGCTGCTGGCCGCCGTCCCGGGCCGGCCGAACCTCGTAGCGCGACTGCGGGCGCCCACTGGAGCCGACGGGCCGACGCTGTGCCTGCTCGGCCACGTCGACACCGTGCTGGCCAACCCGGCCGAGTGGGAGGTCGACCCCTGGTCGGGCGAGCTGCGCGACGGTTGCGTCTGGGGGCGCGGAGCGCTCGACATGAAGAGCCAGGTTGCTGCGGAGGTGGCGGCGGCGTGCGCGCTCGCCGAGACGGGTTGGCGGCCGGAGGCTGGCGAGCTGAAGCTCGTGATCACCGCCGACGAGGAGACGGGCGCGACCTACGGAGCGCAGTGGCTCTGCTCCGAGCATCCCGACAAGGTGCGCGCCGACCTGATCGTCAACGAGGGCGCGGGCGCGTCGTTCGAGTACGGCGGCCGGCGCATCTACCCGGTCTGCGTCGCCGAGAAGGGCGTCTTCCGCTTCGCGCTGACCACCCACGGCCGCGCGGGCCACGCTTCGCTGCCGCGGATCGGCGACAACGCGCTGACCAAGCTCGGGCCGATCCTCGCGGCGCTCGCCGACGGCGGCGTCGCGCCAGAGCGTTCGCCTGAGCCCGACGCCCTCCTGACGGCACTCGGCCTCGCACCGGATGACGTCGCCGCCGAGCTGGGCCTCGCGCCGGACGACCCGACCGCGCTCGCCGCCGCGCTCCAGCGCGTCGAGGCGACGGACTCGCGGATCGCGGTGATGCTCGAGCCGCTGCTCGGCGTCACCTTCGCCCCAACGATGGCGGCGGCCTCCGAGAAGATCAACGTGATCCCCTCGGAGGCGACAGTACGCGTCGACTGCCGCGTCCCGCCGGGCCTCGGCGAGGACCACGTCCGGGCCCGACTCGCCGACGCCCTCCCGCCGGGCGACCGCACGATCGAGTTCGCCGAGACCGTCGTCGGCAACCGCTCGCCGATCGACACGCCGCTGATGGAGGCGATCCGCTCGTTCGTCGCGGAGGAGGACCCCGGAGCGACGATCGCCGCCACCGCGCTCGCCGGCTTCAGCGACTCGCACTGGTTCCGCGCCGCCTTCCCCGACTGCGTCGCGTACGGCTTCTTCCCGCAGCGCAAGATGGACCTCTTCGAGGCGATGCCGCTCGTCCACGGCGCCAACGAGCGGATCCCGGTCGAGGACCTCGCCCTGGCGGCGCGCTTCTACGGCCGGCTGGTCGAGCAGACCCTGGGCTAATGCCGGCGGCCTCGGTCGCCGACAGGGATAGGACCTATGCCTACGCCCCTGCTCAACTTCGCCTTCACCTACCAAGAGTTCGAGAACTGGATGGTGGTGTGGCTGCCGATCATCTTCATGGGGCTGATCGCCGCCGTGCTGATCGCGATGTTGCGCTTCATGCCGAGCTTCAAGATGAAGCCGCAGGAGATCAAGCCGTCGTCGTCGGACTCGGTCGGCTGGAGCGACGTCGCGGGCGTGGAGGAGGCGAAGGACGAGCTGCGCGAGGTCGTCGAGTTCTTGCGCGACCCGAAGCGCTTCAAGCAGATCGGGGCGCGCGTTCCGAAGGGGATCCTGCTGCACGGCCCGCCCGGCACCGGCAAGACGCTGCTCGCCAAGGCGGTCGCGCACGAGTCGAACGCCCGCTTCTACGCGCAGAGCGCGTCGGCCTTCGTGGAGATGTTCGCCGGGCTTGGCGCGGCGCGCATCCGGCGCCTGTTCAAGGAGGCGCGCAAGAGCTCGCCGGCGATCGTCTTCATCGACGAGCTCGACGCGATCGGCTCGACGCGCGGCAACGACGTCTCGGGCGAGAAGGACCAGACGCTCAACCAGCTGCTCGTCGAGCTCGACGGCTTCGGCGGCCGTGACGGCCTGGTCGTGATCGGCGCCTCGAACCTGCTCGACAAGCTAGACCCCGCCCTGCTGCGGCCTGGCCGCTTCGACCGCCAGGTGTTCGTCACCCCACCCGACCTCGAGGGCCGCAAGCAGGTGCTCGCCGTGCACACGCGCGACAAGCCACTCGAGCCGGGGATCGACATCGAGCTGGTCGCCCGCCAGACGAGCGGCCTCACCGGCGCCGACCTCGCCAACATCTGCAACGAGGCAGCGATCCTCGCCGGACGCGACCGCCGCGACAAGATCGCCACGAGCGACTTCCAGGCGGCGCTCGAGCGCGTCGTCGCCGGCATGCAGTCGCGCCGCGTGATCACCAACCACGAGAAGCGCGTCGTCGCCTACCACGAGGCCGGCCACGCACTCTGCGCCGAGCTGCTGCCAAGCACCGACAAGGTCCACCGCGTCTCGATCATCCCGCGCGGCCAGGCGCTCGGCTACACGCTCAACCTGCCCGAGGAGGACCGCTACCTCAAGACGCGCGAGGAGCTGATGGACCGTCTCGTCGTCCTGCTCGGCGGTCGCACCGCCGAGCACCTCGTGTTCGGCTCGATCACCACCGGCGCCTCCGGCGACCTGCGCGCGGTCCACGACATCTCGCGCGCGATGGTCACCCAGTACGGAATGGGCACCGGACTGATGTCGCGTGAGCTGAACGCCGGCGACTACTCGATGTCCGACGCCACCCGCCGGGCGATCGACGAGGAGCAGCAGTTCATCACCGACCAGGCCCACCGCCGCACGCTCGCCCTGATCACCGAGCACCGCGAGCTGCTCGACGCGCTTGCCGACGAGCTGCTCGACCGCGAGGCACTCGAGCGCGAGGACATCGACCGGATCGTCGCCGAGGCACGCCAGGCGAATAGACTTCCGGCCCGTGTTCGGTGAGATCGACCACATCGGAATCGCCGTCGAGGACATCGACGGGTCGCTGGCGCTGTACCGCGACAAGCTCGGGATGCGCGAGGAGCATCGCGAGACGATCGAGGAGCAGGGCGTCGAGGCGATGCTGCTGGAGATCGGCAACGCGCACATCGAGCTGATCGCGCCGATCGATCCCGAGGGCGGCGTCGCGCGCTTCCTGGAGAAGCGGGGCCCCGGGATCCATCACGTCGCCTACCGGACCCAGGACATCGACGGCGACATCAAGCGGCTGGTGGCCGCCGGCATGCGGATGATCGGCGACGAGGCACACCCCGGCATCCGGGGCTCGCGCGCGATCTTCGTCCACCCCAAGTCGACCGGCGGCGTGCTCACCGAGCTCGTCCAACCAGCGGAGGATCGTTAGTCATGGCGCAGAGCGCTCGTACCGACATCGGCTTTCAAGGCGGCCAAGTGCTGTCGTTACGGACAGCTGACGAGGCCTTCAAGAAGCTGATGGACGCGCTCGCCGACGACGGTGCCGCCCGCTGGCATGCAGTCGAACTCGACGACGAGCTGCTGCAGCTCGATCTCTCCCAGATCGTCTATGTCCGTCGCGAGACGGGCAACCGCGCCGTCGGGTTCTAGCCCGACCCCGGCCTACTGGCGATTGAACAGGGCTCCTACTGCCGATTGACCGGGATGCCTAGTCCCGATTGGCCGGGGGTCCTACTCCCGATTGGCAAAGGGGTCTGTTCCCGATCCGCAGGGGGTCCTACTCCCGATTAGCAGATTTTTGATAGCGTATGAGCATGGCGCTCATACCCCGGAACATCGAGACCGAGGTCCGCGACGTGCTCGCGGTCAGCCGCGCGGGCGCCATCTTGGGGCCACGGCAAGTGGGAAAGAGCACCCTCGCGCAAGCGCTCATACGCGACGGTCTCCTGAACGGCTACTGCAATCTCGACGATGAGGGGCTCCTGTCGTTAGCGCAGTCGGATCCGAATGGCCTGATCGCCGACCTCGATATGCCGGCGGTCATCGACGAGATACAACGGGCTCCCGGTCTGCTTCTGGCTATCAAGATGGTCGTCGACAGCTCGGATCTGCGCGGGCAGTTCCTCATCACGGGGTCAGCCAACCTGCTCACCTCCCGCGTCGTCGCCGATGCCCTTCCAGGACGAGTCGAGTACGTAAACCTCTGGCCGTTGTCGCAGGGAGAGATCGAGGGTGTCCGAGACGACTTCATCGACCGGCTGCTTGCAGGCGAGCCTCCGCGCCTCCGGGATGAGCGGATTGGGCGGAAGCCGCACGCCGAGCGCGTGGTGCGTGGCGGATTTCCGGACGCCTACAGGCGGTCCTACCCGAATCGAGCGCGCTACTTCGAGTCCTATGTCCAGGCAATTCTGGGGCGCGACCTCCCGTCCATCACCGATGTGCGGGTGGAGCCGGACAAGCTGAATCAGTTGCTGCACTTGCTCGCCGCCCGGTCTGGAAACTTGGCTTCCTTCGCCGGGATCGCCACGCGGTTGGAGCTGGATTCCAAGACGGTGAGGGCTTATACGGCACTACTCGAGGAGCTGTTCGTCGTCTACCGCCTGCGCCCGTGGTCGAGGAACCTGGGTTCGCGTCACGTCAAGACGCCCAAGCTGTTCCTTACCGACACCGGGATGATGTCCGCCTTGACTTCCGCCGACGCCACGCGGTATGCAGCCATAGATCAGGGCGAGCTGGCCGGCATGCTGCTCGAGACCTTCGTCGTGATGGAGCTGGTCAAACAGCGCACCTGGTCCAAGGCGAGAGCCGACCTGTATTTCTACCGGGACGCCCAGCTGCGCGAGGTCGATGTGGTGATCGAGACGCCGGCAGGCGAAGTGGCTGGCGTTGAGGTCAAGGCGGCGGCCTCGCTGGGACGGGCGGACACGCGTGGATTGCGCTTCCTGCGCGACAAGCTGGGCGAGCGGTTCAAGGCTGGTGTAGTGCTCTACAACGGTGCTAGGACGCTGCGAATGGGCGAGCGAATTTGGGCGGTGCCGTTGCGGGGGTTGTGGGCTGGCGGGGAGGGCGCGTGAGAGGAGCGCGCCGGCTCGACCTGGCGGTGCTGCGGCTGCTGCGCACGCGTGGGCACAGGCCGCGGACCGAGCGGGCGGTGCTGGCGTTCACGCGGGCGGGTGAGCATGGGCTGCTGTGGCAGGGGTTGTGCCTGGTGGGGGCGGTGGTCGACGAGCCGCGCCGGCCGCTCTACCTGCGCACGATGCGCACCGTGATGCTCGCCTACCTCGCGAACATCGGTCTGAAGTACGTCGTGCGGCGGCGGCGGCCGGAGCTGGAAGGGCTACCGCCGCTGTCGTCGACGGTCACGTCGCTGTCCTTCCCCTCCGCGCATTCGACGACGTCGTTCGCCGCGGCGCGGGCGCTGACCGGCGAGGGCGGACTGTCGGCCGCGCCGGTGCACGCAATCGCGGTCGCCATGGCGGCCTCGCGCGTCTACGCCGGCGTCCACTACCCCACCGATGTCCTCGCCGGCGCCGCGTACGGAACCGCGCTCGCCGAGCTGCTCGACGGCCGGTAGGGTCGTCGGCCGCATGAGCGCTGAGGAGCACAGGCCGTGAAGGTCGGGATCGTGGGGTTGCCGAACGCCGGCAAGTCGTCGCTGTTCAACGCGCTGACGCAGGCGGGCGCCGAGGCGGCGAACTATCCGTTTACGACGGTCGAGCCGAACGTGGCCGTCGTGCCGGTGCCTGACGAGCGGCTCGACGCCGTGATCGACACGGTCAAGGCGACGCCGACCGTCTACGAGACGATCGAGTTCCATGACATCGCGGGGCTGGTGCGCGGCGCGCACAAGGGCGAGGGGCTCGGCAACAAGTTCCTGGCGAACATCCGCGAGACCGACGCGCTGGTCCACGTCGTGCGCGCGCACGGCGACGACCAGGTGATCCACCCCGAGGGCCGCGTCGACCCGCTCGCCGACGTCGAGACGATCGAGACCGAGCTGCTGTTCGCCGACCTCGAGCAGGCCGAGCGGCGGCTCGACAAGGTCGCCAAGGAGGCGAAGAGCGGCGAACGCGAGAAGGTCGCCGAGAGGCAGTGGGTCGAGGCGCTGATCGCCGCGCTGCAGGAGGGCCGTCCCGCGCGCACCGTGCCGGTCCCCGAGGACGCGCCCGACGCACTGCGCAACCTCAGCCCGCTGACCGCGAAGCCGGTGCTCTACCTCGCGAACGTCGACGAGGACGCGGCTGAGACCGGACCGGACGGGGCGCTTGCGCCGCCGCCGGGGCTGGTCGCCCACGCCGAGGGACTCGGTGCCCGCGCGGCCGCGGTGTCGGCACGGCTCGAGTCCGAGCTCGGCGAGCTCGACGACGAGGAGGCGGCCGCGATGCGCGCCGACCTGGGGATCGCGGAGTCCGGCCTCGCGACCGTCGTCCGCGAGGCGTGGAAGCTGCTCGGCCTGATCTCGTTCTTCACCGCCGGCGAAGGCAAGGAGGGCCGCGCCTGGGCGATCGAGCAGGGAACCTCCGCGCGCCGCGCCGCCGGCAAGATCCACACCGACATCGAGCAGGGATTCGTGGCGGCCGAGGTGATCGGCTGGCGCGACCTGGTCGATCTCGGCGGCTATGCGGCCGCGCGCGACCAGGGCAAGCTGCGCGTCGAGGGCCGCGACTACGCCGTCCAGGACGGCGACGTGATGACGGTGCGGTTCACTCCCTAGCTGCCGCACCCCCGGCCACGGCCCAGCCGCTACGGTTCGCGGCCATGCGCTCTCCTCGATCGACCCTCCAGCTCCGCGCCGTCGCCCTCGTCGCCACGGCCGCTCTCGCTCTCGGCGCCGCCGCTTGCGGCGGCTCGGACGGCGACAGCTCCAGCAGCGGCGGCAGCGACCAGGAGCAGGCGCGCGCGACGGTCGAGAACCTCTATGCCGCGATCAAGGACGGCGACGCGGGCAAGGTCTGCGACCAGCTCAACGAGGATGCCCAGGCACAGCTCGCGGCCGGTGGCCTCGGCGCCAAGAGCAAGTCGTGCGACGAGGCGTTCCAGAAGTTCCTCGACGAGGCCGATAAGGCGGGCGGCCTGAACCTGACGCTCAAGGCCAAGGTCGAGAGCGTCAAGGTGACCGGCGACAAGGCCGTCGCGAAGGTCAGCTTCGGCAGCAAGGGCCGCACCGGCGAGATCCCACTCGAGAAGGTCGACGGTGAGTGGAAATTGCAAGCCGCTGGCGCGTCACCGAGTAACTGACATATAATCCTCCGCTCAGGGGGCTCCGGTGTCCACTAAGGGGCGGGGGGAACGCCATGAGCAAGAGCACTGCCGCGCGCTTCGCGGACAATCTCAAACGGGCGAGGGCTAGAAGCGGGCTTTCGCAGACACAGCTCGCAAACGCAGCTGGGATCAGCCATTCGGAGATCTATCGGCTCGAGGCGGGCACGCGCGAGCCGCGGCTCGGAACGCTGCTGAACCTCGGGAGCGCGCTGGGAATAGAGGGCGCGGATCTGCTCGAGGGCCTCGGCGAGCCGCGGCCCAGGACTGATTAACCATAATTGGACTGACCAATTATTGGGGTTGACACACTGCCGACGAGAGTGTTACGTTCCGCATCTATCTCGGTAGCGGTCTTTGGAGGGAGCCGCTACCGAGATTTCAACCATCGGCTGGAGAGCGCCGTAGCGGCACGCGCCGAGTTGACCCGCGAGAAGTAGGCCCAGGTGTCGTCCAGCCCGAGCCGCGCGCGGATCTGTGGACCGGTCAGCACGACCGAGCCGTTCGAGCCGTAGACGCGCGCCCGCACAACGCGCGGAGAGACGCCGCGCTGCAGTACCTCGATGCGCTTCAGCGTTCCCGGCGAGCCGAGTAGCGCGCCCATCCGGGCGTTGGAGAAGCGGACCGTCCAGCGGTGCTTCGGCGAGATCGAGTCGTAGGGGTCGGCGATGCTTTTCAGCCATGGCTTCGGCGGCGCGCCGATGAAGCTGTTCTCGATGTTCTCGGTGCGGCCGCCGGAGGTCGAGAAGTAGAAGGTCGTGGCGGGCTGGCCCTGGTAAGTGACGATCTGGCCGGCGGTGCGACGAACGGCGGCGTTGGTGCTCGCGGTCTCCGCGGTCACGCCCTTGTACATCTGCGAGCGGGTGTCGGGGTACTGGTCGAAGATGTCGCCGGTCTTGCGCGTCGAGAGCGCGTAGGTGCGGGCGGTTACGGCCTGGACGCGCAGGGCGTCGGCGTCCCACGACGACGGCATCTCGCCGGGCACCACGCCCTGGACGTAGTCGTCGATCGGGACGGCGTTGATCGCCGTGACGCCACCCGAGCTGCCGGGGTAGAGCTCGAAGCTGCCGCGGTAGCGACCGCTCGTGACGCCCTGGATCGCCGGCCCGAGCAGGCGGAACGGCCTGCCGCCACGGCTGACGCTGAGCGGCGCGCGGTAGGCGCCGAGGCGCTTGCCGCCGGCGCCGTAGAGCGCGAGCCGGCGGTTGCTCGTCGGGCGGACGACGTAGGTCACGCCGGGAGAGAGCACCATCCCGCCGGGACCCTTGGTGGCGCCGCTGAAGCGGACGTAGGGATCGCTGGCCTGCAGTAGCACCCGCACCGGCCGGCTGGGAGCCTGGCCGAGCCGCGTCCCCTTGTAGTAGTGGCGCAGGATGCGCTGATAGCTCCAGCCCTCGAGCGCCATCCCGTAAGCGCCGTACTGGCTCATTCCGATCCCGTGACCGAAGCCGGCGCCGCGGACCACCTGAACGGGGGCCCCGCTGGCGGCGGGTGCAGGCGCAGCGGCCGTCATGACGGCGGTCGACGCGAGCAGGGCGGCTGTGTGGAAGGACAAGCGGATTGGCATCTTGGGTTTCAACCAATTCGTCGGCTGAAGGTAGCGGTCCTCCAATCGACCGCGCGCTCTTAGAGCATGAGATCGGCAATCGCGACGGCAAGGCCGATCGCGCCCCCGCTGAGCCCACCGACAAGCAGACAGCGCTCCACACCGACCCTGGCAGCCCTCATATCGGCCGGGCGCGGGATGGTCTGTGTACTGCTGCCGTCGTCGTCTTGATCAGCGTCGGCGCGATGCCCGCTTGGCCGCCCGTTTGGCGGCTTTGGTTTGTTTCTTGGTGCATGGGGTTTTCATGCGGATGTCGAAGTCGTGTCGGCGTCCGTTTT
>CAMLNW010000031.1 GCA_946481495.1 uncultured Actinomycetes bacterium | reverse complement strand
CAGCCGCGGGGCGTTGATTGCGCGTGGCGCGCTCGGGGCGGCGGCGCTCTACGGGGCGATCGCAGCCGGGCCGCTGGTCCGTCGTGCCTTCGCCCAGATGGGTGACGGCGACATCGAGATCCTCAACTTCGCGTTGACGCTCGAGTACCTCGAGTCGGCCTTCTACGAGCGGGCCCTCGACGAGGTCGACCTCGGCAGCGAGACCAAGGAGTTCGCCGAGACGATCCTCGGCGACGAGAACGAGCACGTCGCCGCGCTCGTCAAGACGATCGGCGATCTGGGCGGGAACCCCGTAATGGCGCCGAAGGTCGAGTTCCCGTTCTCGAACGAGGCAGCGTTCCTGAAGCTGGCGCAGACGCTCGAGGACACCGGTGTCGCCGCCTACGACGGCGCCGCTCCGGCGATCAAGTCCAAGGAGCTGCTCGCGACGGCCGGCTCGATCGTCCAGGTCGAGGCTCGCCACGCGGCGCGCGTGCGGCTGGTGCGCAACCAGCCACCGGCTCCGAACGCGTTCGATCCGACGCTGAACCAGCAGCAGGTGCTGAAAGCGGTCCAGCCGTTCGTCATGTCCTGACGGACGGGCTAGAACGGAATCTCAGGCGCGGCGTCGCGTAGCAGCGGCGCCGTGCTGTCGCGCTCGGAGGGGTGGAGCTCCAGCCCCTCGGGCCATTCGATTCCGACGTCGGGGTCGTCGTAGCGAATGCCGCGCTCGATGTTGCCGTCGTAGTAGGAGGAGCACTTGTAGACGACGTCGGCGACATCGCTCGTCACACAGAACCCGTGCGCGAAGCCGACCGGCACGAAGAGCTGGAGCAGCCGCTCGTCGTCGAGCTCGAACGCCTCCCACTGGCCAAACGTCGGCGAGGCGCGGCGGATGTCGACCACCACGTCGACGATCGCCCCACGCGCGCAGCGCACGAGCTTCGCCTGGCCGGCGCCGATCTGGAAGTGCATGCCGCGCACTACGCAGCGCGTCGAGCGCGAGTGGTTGTCCTGGACGAACTCGACGTCGACGCCGAGGTCGGCGTAGACATTGCGCCGGTAGGTCTCTTGGAAGAAGCCGCGGCTATCCGGGAAAGCGGTCGGCTCGATCAGGATCGGCCCGTCGAGTCTGGTTGGCAGTCGCTTCACGGCGGTGGAAGCTATCTGACGCGATAATCCCGCCGCCATGGAGGCCGCCGGCGACTCGACCCGACCTACCGTCGCGATCCTCTGTGGAGGTCGCGGAACGCGTCTTCAGCGTGGAACGCGCTCGATCCCCAAGCCACTCGTCGAGATCGGCGGCCGTCCGATCGTCTGGCACGTCGTCCAGATCTACGCCGTCCAGGGCTTCCGCGACTTCGTGCTGCTGACCGGCTATCGCGGCGAGCTGATCGAGGAGTTCGTCGCGGCGGCGCCATGGCCCGCAGGGATCACCGTCCGATGTGTCGACACCGGCGTCGACACGCCTACCGGCGGCCGGCTGCACGCGGCGCGCGGCGATCTGGGGAAGGGCACCGCCTGTGTCACCTACGCCGACGGCGTTGCCGACATCGACCTCGGTGCGCTGCTTGCCGCCCATCACCGGAGCGGGGCGGCGGCGACGATGACGGTCGTCCGGCCGGAACTGCAGTTCGGCGTGACCCACCTCGACGACACCGGGCGCGTGACCGGCTTCGAGGAGAAGCCGCGCTCGGAGCAGTGGATCAACGGCGGCTTCTTCTGCTTCGAGCAAACCGGCCTCGACTACATTGCGCCGGACAGCGTGCTCGAGCGCGAGCCGCTCGAGCGGCTCGCCGCCGACGGTGGCCTACGCGCCTACCGCCACGGCGGCTTCTGGGAGTGCATGGACACCTACAAGGACGCCGTCCAGCTCAACGATCTGTGGGACGACGACAAGGCCCCCTGGCGCCGTTGGTGAGCCGCTGAGGAGGAACTAACTCGCGGCGGGCGAAACACATCGCCGTGAAGTCCTCAGCCACCGCCGCGCTCACCCTGTCCGCCGAGATCCGCTCGCGCTTCGACGAGTTCTCGCGCTCGCAGAAAGACGTCGGCCAGTACATCGTTGACCATCTCGACGAGGCGTCGTTCCACACGGCCGAGGAGCTGGCGCGTCGCGCCAACACCTCGTCGTCGACGGTCGTCCGCTTCGCCCAGGCGCTCGGCTTCGAGGGCTTCCCGGAGCTTCAGTCCGCGGCCCGCGACGAGTACCGCCGCGCCCGCGAGGGTGAGCAGGGAACTGTCGATCTCGCCAACCCGCCGCTCTTCCCGATCGACCAGACCGAGTTCGAGGCTGCGCTCGCCGCCGACCACGTCAACGTCGAGGAGACCGCGCGCAAGCTGGACCGCGAGGAGGTCGCTCACTGCATCGAGCTGATCTCGCGCGCCGACCGGCTCGTGCTCTGCGGCACTGACCAGATGGCCTTCTTCGCGAGCTACCTGCGCCATCTGCTGATGCTGCTCGACGTCCGCTGCGAGGTCGTCGCCAGCCCGAGCCAGGAGGGACTCGCCAAGCTCGGTCGGATCGACGACCGTACGGTGCTCGTCGGCTTCTCAGCCGGCCGGCCGCATCCACTTGTCGTACGCGCGATGAAACTCGCGCGCAATCGCAACGCGGCGACGATCTCAGTGTCCGACGCGACGCTCTCCGAGGTCGCCAAGCTGGCCGACCACAAGCTCTTCTACTCCTCCAACAGCCCGGCCTTCGTGCGTTCGCACGCGGCGCTGATGAGCGTCGTCCAGGCCCTGGCCTACGGCGTCTACGCGATGGACGAGTCGCAGTACTCGGACAGGATCAAAGCCTTCAAGCTCAAGTAGCCCCGTAGTATTGGCGGGGTGAAGCAAGAAGGCACATTCGCGGTCAAGGCCGGCTTGGCAGAGATGCTCAAGGGCGGCGTCATCATGGATGTCGTGACCGCCGAGCAGGCGCGGATCGCGGAGTCCGCCGGAGCGGCTGCCGTGATGGCGCTGGAGCGGGTTCCAGCCGACATTCGCGTCGCCGGCGGCGTGGCCAGGATGTCCGATCCGACGATGATCGAGGCGATCCAGGCGGCAGTCACGATCCCAGTCATGGCGAAGGCGCGGATCGGGCATTTCGTCGAGGCCGAGGTTCTCCAGGCACTCGAGGTCGACTACGTCGACGAGTCGGAGGTCCTCACGCCCGCGGACGAGGCGAACCACATCGACAAGTGGGACTTCAAGGTGCCGTTCGTCTGCGGCGCTACTAATCTCGGCGAGGCGCTACGGCGGATCGGCGAGGGCGCCGCGATGATCCGCAGCAAGGGTGAGGCCGGCACTGGCAACGTCGTCGAGGCCGTTCGTCACATGCGTCAGATCAGCGGCGACATCCGTAGTCTGGGAGCGCTCGATGCGGCCGAGCTCCCGACGGCTGCAAAGGATCTTCAGGCGCCGCTGCCGCTGGTCCGCGACGTGGCCGCGGCCGGCAAGCTGCCGGTCGTCATGTTCTCCGCCGGTGGCGTTGCCACACCCGCCGATGCCGCCCTGATGATGCGGCTCGGCGCCGAGGGCGTCTTCGTCGGCTCGGGGATCTTCAAGTCGGAGGACCCGGAGCGGACCGCGGTGGCAGTGGTCGAGGCTACGACCCACTTCGAGGATGCCGAGCGGATCGCCGCCGCCTCGCGCGATCTCGGTGCGCCGATGACCGGGATCGGCATGGATGCGATCGCCGAGCAGGGCGGCCTGCTGCAAGAGCGCGGTTGGTGATCGTCGGGATACTGGCCCTGCAGGGCGACTTCGAGGCTCACCGCAAGGTGCTCGAAGGCCTTGGCGCCGATGTGCGCGAAGTCCGCACACCGGCCGATCTCGACGGAGTCGCCGGCCTGGTGATCCCAGGCGGCGAGTCGACGACGATGACACTCGGAATCGAGCGCGAGGGGCTCGCCGAGCCGCTACGCGAGCTCGTCGCGGCCGGCGCCCCGGTGCTCGGAACCTGCGCCGGGATGATCATGCTCGACCGCGACCACCTCGGCCTGCTCGACATCGCCACGGAGCGCAATGCCTTCGGCCGACAGGTTCATAGCTTCGAGGCGCGGCTCGATCTCGATGACGTCGGCAATGACGTCGAGGCGATCTTCATCCGCGCGCCGTGGGCGCGCGAAGTAGGGGACGAGGTCGAGGTATTGGCGGCGATCGACGGCCATCCCGTGGCGTTACGCCAAAAGGACGTCCTGGCCGTGTCGTTTCATCCCGAGCTGAACGGGGAGACACGGCTGCATGCGTGGCTGCTCGGCCGGATCGAAGCCACCACCCAGACCGGAGGAGAAGCCAAGTGAAGGACTCACGTGTCGAGGCGCTCGCCCAGATCCTCGTTCGCTACTCGACGAAAGTGCAGAAGGGCGACGTTTGCGTCATCCAGGGGACGACGACCGGCGAGCCGCTGATCCAGGCGGTATACGAGGAGATCCTGCGCGCTGGCGGCTTCCCGGTGATGCAGCTGACCACCGAGGCGGCGCAGGCGGCGTTCTTCGAGCTCGCGAGCGACGAGCAGCTCGACTGGGTCCAGCCGCCGGCCGAGTGGACGGCCGAGAACGCCGACGTGCGGATCGTCGTGATGGCCGACGTCAATCCGCGCGCGCTGTCGGCCGTCGACCCGGCCAAGCAGGCGCGTGCTTCGCGCGCGCGACGCAAGATCATGGAGACGTCGATGCAGCGCGCGGCCGAGGGCAAGCACCGCTGGTCGCTGACGCTGTTCCCGACGCAGTCCTACGCGGGCGAGGCGGGGATGTCGCTCGCCGCCTACGAGCAGTTCTTCTACGACGCCTGCCTGGCGACCGATTCCGATCCGCTGACGGCGTGGGAGCGCCAGTCGGACGAGGTCAAGCGGCTCGCTGAGTGGATCGAGGGGCGTGAGGAGGTCCACATCACCGCCCCCGGCACCGACATCAAGCTCGGCGTCGGCGGCCGGCACTGGATCCCCTGCGTCGGCACGCACAACATGCCTGACGGCGAGTTCTTCACCGGACCGGTCGAGGACTCGGTCAACGGCGAGATCGCCTTCTCGCTGCCGGCGACCTACGGCGGCCGCGAGGTCTCGGGCGTGCGTTTCCGCTTCGTCGACGGCAAGGTCGTCGACGCTTCGGCCGAGCGCGGCGAGGACTTCCTGATCCAGACGCTCGACACCGACGACGGCTCGCGCATTCTCGGCGAGCTCGGAATCGGCACGAACTACGGGATCGTTGCCGGGACGAAGGAGATCCTGCTCGACGAGAAGATCGGCGGCACCGTCCACATGGCGATCGGCGCCGCCTACCCGGAGTCCGGCGGCGTCAACGAGTCAGCGGTCCATTGGGACATGATCTGCGACCTCCGCCAGGGCGGCTCGATCGTCGTCGACGGCGTCGAGCTGCAGCGCGACGGCAAGTTCGTCGTTTAGCCACTGCGAAGTAGGATCGGGGTATGGCCGGCCACTCCAAATGGGCTTCGATCAAGCACAAGAAGAAGGCGACTGACGCCAAGCGCGGCGCCCTCTTCACGAAGCTGACGCGTGCGATCACCGTCGCCGCGCGCGAGGGCGGGGGCGATCCCGACGGCAACCCCGCGCTCGTGCTCGCGATCCAGAAGGCGAAGGACGCGAGCATGCCGAAGGACAACATCGAGCGCGCGATCGCCAAGGGGACGGGCGCCGACCAGGACGCCGACGCCTTCGAGGCGATCGTCTACGAGGGCTACGGCCCCGGCGGCGTAGCGGTGCTCGTCGAGGCGCTGACCGACAACCGCAACCGCACCAGCTCCGATGTCCGCCACGCCTTCTCCAAGCACGGCGGCAATCTCGGCGAGCCGGGCTCGGTCAACTGGATCTTCGAGAAGAAGGGCCAGATCGTCGTCGACGCCTCGCGCTATGGCGAGGACGACCTGATGGCGGCGGTCGACGCCGGCGCCGAGGACGTCGCGGAGGACGGCGACGTGCTCGAGGTCGTCACCGGACCGACCGACCTGGCGGCGGTGCGCGGCGCGCTCGAGCAGGCCGGCGTCGAGTTGCAGTCCGCCGAGCTCGTGATGCGGCCGACGAACCGGATCGAGATCGAGGAGAGCCAGGCCGCCAGCCTGATGCGCCTGCTCGACACACTCGAGGACAACGACGACGTCCAGGCAGTCCACGCCAACTTCGACGTTGACGCAGATGTCCTAGAGCGCGTGCTCGCCAGCTAGCGGGCAGGGCAGGCGTCCGCGGGCGGGCGCAGAATCAGGCCGGTGGTGGTCGTACTCGGCATCGATCCAGGCACCGCGAACACCGGCTACGGCGTGGTCGTCGCACGCGGGCCGAAGCTCGGCGCGCTCGACGGCGGCACGATCGAGACGACAGCGGGAATGCCGCTCGAGCAGCGGCTGGTGCGGATCCATGAGCGAGTGCTCGAGCTGATCGCCGAGCACGAGCCGCAGGCCGTGGCGATCGAGGAGCTCTACTTTGGGCAGAACGTGCGCACGGCGCTCGCAGTTGGGCAGGCGCGTGGCGTGGTGTTGCTCGCGGCGGGCGAGGCGGGGCTCCCATGCTTCTCCTACACGCCGCAGCAGATCAAGCAGGCGGTCTGCGGGTCGGGGGGGGCTGCCAAGGATCAGGTGCAGCGGATGGTCGGGGCGCTGCTCGCGCTGCCGGAGATCCCCAAGCCCGACCATGCGGCCGACGCGCTCGCGGTGGCGATCTGCCATGCGAACGGAGCGCCGCTGCGGGCAGCGGTCGGCTAGGGGAGGCGTCCGGGCGGCTGCGCAGAATCACGGACTGTGATCTCGTCCGTGAGAGGAGCGGTGCTGGTCCGGCGGCCTGGTGAGGTCGTCGTCGAGTCGGCCGGTGTCGGCTACAAGCTGGCGGTCTCGAGCGAGACGCTCGACAAGGTGCCCGCGGTCGGCGCCGAGGTGCTGCTGCACTCGCATCTGGTCCTGCGCGACGACGGCATCAACCTGTTCGGCTTCGCCAGCGAGACCGAGCGTGAGCTCTTCCTAATGCTGATCGGCGTCCAGAGTGTCGGGCCGAAGGTCGCGCAAGCGGTCCTGTCGGGCGGCCCGCCTCGCGAGCTGCTCAGCGCGATCGCCAACGGCGACGCCGCGCGCTTCCAGGCAGTGCCGGGGATCGGCAAGCGGACGGCGGAGCGGATAATCGTCGAGCTGCGCGAGAAGGTCGCCGGCGCGGTCGCCGAGGAGATCGTCATCACGCGAGCCTCCAACGATCCGCGCAGCATCGCGCGTGAGGCACTGCTCGGCCTCGGCTATACGCCGCCGGAGGCCGATGCAATGCTCGAGGACGCTGACGGCGACTCTGCCGAGGAGCTGATCGGGGCGGCGTTGAAGGCGGTCCGATGAGCGGCATCCGCACACCTGGAGTCGAGCGCCTGCAGGCCCCGGAGATCGAGGGCGGGGCGGAGGAGGAGCTCGACCGCACGCTGCGCCCGCAGCTGCTGACCGATTTCGTTGGACAGGAGCAGGTCAAGGCCCAGCTCGGCGTCTTTATCGAGGCTGCCCGCGCCCGTGGCGAGGCGCTCGATCACGTGCTGCTCGCCGGTCCGCCGGGGCTGGGCAAGACCTCGCTCGCCCAGATCGTCGCGAACGAGCTCGGGGTCGGCATCGTCGCGACGGCGGCGCCGGCGCTCGAGCGCAAGGGCGACGTCGCGTCGTACCTGTCGTCACTGGAGCCGCGCTCGGTCTTCTTCGTCGACGAGATCCACCGTCTGCCGCGCGCGCTCGAGGAGACCTTCTATCCGGCGATGGAGGACCGGCGGCTGCCGATCACTGTCGGTCAGGGTGCTGGTGCGCGCGTCGTCAACCTCGACCTGCCGCCGTTCACGCTGATCGGCGCGACGACCCGTGCCGGATTGCTGACGACGCCGCTGCGCGACCGCTTCGGCGTCGCGCCGCGACTCGAGCTCTACGACGCCGCCGACCTCGGACGGATCGTCCGCCGCTCGGCGGGCATCCTCGACGTCGAGATCGATACCGCCGGCGCCGAGGCGATCGCCTCGCGGTCACGCGGCACGCCACGTGTCGCGAACCGGCTGCTGAAGCGGGTGCGTGACTACGCCGAGGTCCGCGGCGCTGGGACGATCGACGCCGCGATCGCGACCGAGGCGCTCGAGCTGCTCGACGTCGACCGCGCTGGGCTCGACCGCCTCGACCGCGAGATCCTCTTCGCGATCTGCTCGAAGTTCGGTGGCGGACCGGTCGGCCTTTCGACGCTCGCGGTCGCCGTCAGCGAGGAGCAGGACACGATCGAGGACGTCTACGAGCCCTACCTGCTTCAGCAGGGCCTGATCATGCGAACGCCGCGCGGCCGTGTCGCAACGCCGGCGGCCTTTACGCACCTCGGCCTCAAGCCGCCCGCCGAAGGGGCTCGCCTCTTCTGACGCGCCGCTAATCTCCGCCTCCCGTGCCGAATTTCATCTGCCCAAGCTGCGGCGATCGCAGCGAGTCGACCGACCGAACCGCCGGCTTCCAAAGCCGCGCGCGCGGTTGCAAGAAGTGCGGCTTCGGCTTCCTCTTCGAGCTGCTCGACGACTACTACCCGGCACCCAACGCGGCCTTCTTCCTCTGCGATCAGGAGGGCCGGCTGATCGGCGCCGGTCGCGGCGCGCGCGAGCTGACCGGGCTCGGCGATCTCGACGTGATCGGCCGCCCGGCGGGCGAGGTGCTCGGGCTCGAGTTCGAAAATGGCAGCGACCACATCGCCACAGCTCTTGAGTGGGGCGTTAGGGTTCTCGGCAAGCCGGTGGTAGTCAATGCGGAGGGAGACCGGCCAGAGCCAGCTGTGGCTGACATCTTCCCTGCGTATGACGACGACGGCGGACTACTGCTGGTGCTGACGCCACGCGGGTCCAACGGAAACACGAACTGACATGACCTCACGCAAGCGCAATCTCTCGATCATCGGCCTGATGCTGGTCCTCTTGGCTGGGTCGTTCTACGTGATCCTCACGAAGCCGACCGTGCTCGGCCTCGACCTGCGCGGCGGCGTTGAGCTGGTCTACGAGGGCCGGCCGACGCCGCAGGTTCCAACCGTCACGTCGCAGGCAATCGACGACGCGATCGAGACGATCCGCAAGCGGACCGACGCGCTCGGCGTCTCTGAGCCGGAGATCCAGCGTGCCGGTCAGAACCAGATCTCGATCGGCTTGCCCGACGTCGACAACGCCGATCGCGCGATCGCGCAGGTCGGCACGACCGCCCAGCTGCAGTTCTACGACTGGGAGGAGAACATCCGGGGGCAGGGGCCAGATGCGCCCTACGCAGGCAAGACGTCGCTCTACGACGCCGTCGAGGTCGCTGCCAAGGAGAAGCCGACAGCGACCGAGACAGACATCCCTCCGGATGGCGTGTCGGATGAGATCGAGCAGCGATTCGATGGTGACAAGAAGAAGATCCGGGAGTACTACGACCGTCGCAACGACAGTCATAACGGTCGCTTCTACCTCTTCGACGCCGACAAGGAGCTGATCACCGGACCCGACTCGACCTGTGCCGAGCTGCTGTCCGACTACGAGGGCGTTACTGGCCCGAAGCGCAAGCAGAGCGAGATCCCCAAGAACAGCAAGTGCCGCGAGGAGCTGGCGGCAATTCCGGTCGGCAAGGGCGACGGCGGTTCGACCACGCCCGAGTCGAGCGCCGCCCCGAAGAGCGGTCCGCCGGCGGGATCCGAGGTGCTCGAGGTGCCGCGCGGCATCGTCGTCGTCGAGGCTGATCGCGCTGAGAACCAGCCCGCGGACGTCCACAACTACTTCGTCTTGGAGGACGACTCCGAGCTCTCCGGTTCGGACATCAAGAATCCGGAGCAGAACACCGACCAAACGACCGGTGAGCCGATCGTAACGATGGAGTTCACCGACAAGGGGCGCAAGGCTTTCGCGGCGGTCACCAAGCGGCTCGCCCAGCGTGGCTCGGAGATCATCGTCCCGCCGGGCACCGATCGTCAGCAGACATTGCAGCGCTTCGCGATCACGCTCGACGACCAGATCGTCTCGCTCGCGACGATCGACTACCGCGAGAACCCCGAGGGGATCGACGGCCGTACCGGCGCCCAGATCAACGGCATCGGCGACTTCCAGCAGACCCAGGATCTCGCCGAGAGCCTGCGCATCGGCGCGCTGCCGATCGAGCTCAAGCTCGTCTCGCAGACCCAGGTCTCGGCATCGCTCGGCCAGCAGGCGCTCGATCAGGGCTTGCTCGCCGGCGCCGTCGGTCTCGCGCTGACGCTGCTCTTTCTGGTCCTCTTCTACCGCGTGCTCGGCTTCGTCGCGGCGATCACGCTGATCATCTACGCGATCTTCCTGTTCGCGCTCGTCAAGCTGATCCCGATCACGCTGACACTGCCGGGCATCGCGGGCATGATCCTCACGCTCGCCGTTGCGGCCGACGCCAACATCGTCATCTTCGAGCGCATTAAGGAGGAGGCGCGCGCCGGATCCTCGATCCCGACCGCGATCTCCAACGGCTACCAGAAGGCACTGCGGACGATCATCGACGCGAACGTCGTCACGATCGGCGTCGCATTCATCCTCTTCACGCTTGCCACCTCGGGCGTCAAGGGCTTCGCCTTCACGCTCGGCATCGGCACGATCGTCTCGCTGTTCACCGCCGTGTTGGCTACCTCGGCGATCCTCGGCCTGATGAGTCGGACGCGGCTGATCGGGTCGCGATTCGCGCTCGGTGTCGGCAAGGACGATCGCGAGGGCCCGCGCTGGCACATGGACTTCGTCGGCAGGTCGAAGTGGTTCTTCTCAGGCTCTGGCCTGATCCTCGTGATCGGTGCGCTGGCGATCGCCGGGCTCGGCTTGAAGTTCGGCATCGACTTCGAGTCCGGCACGCGGATCAAGACACCGGTCGCCCAGGACGTCAGCGTCGACCAGGTGCGCGATGCGATCTCGCCGCTCGGCTACAGCGACGCGAAGATCCAGGAGGTCGACGAGCCCGAGCTCGGCGACAACGTCTTCCAGATCGCGACGCCGACGCTGAACGAGAAGGAGGTCGCCGAGGTCAGGACGACGCTCGACGAGCAGTTCGGCGTCGAGCGGGCCGACTTCTCAGTCAACTCGATCGGCCCGACCTTCGGCGCGCAGGTTGCGCGCACGGCACTGATCGCCGTGATCGCATCGCTGCTGCTGATCTCGATCTACATGGCGCTGCGTTTCGAGACGAAGTTCGTCATCCCGGTCCTGATCGCGATCGCCCACGACATCCTCATAACGGGGGGCGTCTACGCCCTCGTCGGCCGGGAGGTGACGACGTCGACGGTCGCGGCGCTGCTGACGATTCTCGGCTACTCGCTCTACGACACGATCATCGTGTTCGACCGCATCCGCGAGAACGTCCCACGGATGCCGCGCGCAACCTTCTCGCAGATCGTCAACCGCTCGATGTCCGAGGTCCTGACGCGCTCGCTCGCGACCAGCGCCTCGACCTTGATGCCGATCGGCGCGCTGCTGCTGTTCGGCGGCGAGACGCTGCAGGACTTCGCCTTCGCGCTGCTCGTCGGCGTCGCCTCCGGCGCCTACTCGTCGATCTTCATCGCAGCGCCGGTCCTGACGCTTTGGAAGGAGCGCGAGCCCGTCTACGTGCGCCGCCGCAAGATCGTGATGGAGGAGAACGGCGGAGTGGTCCCGCCATTCGCAGCGACGGTCCTCGGCGAGGACGGCGACGGTGCCGCTCCCGCTCGGCGCAAGCCGCAGCGGCGCGCGCCAGTGCCCGCCGCGGCGACGGCTGGCGGTCCACCCGCGGCAGCTGCTCCAACGCCGCCGAGCGAGCCCGTCGGCGGTGACGGCAACGGCGCCGCCAGCAGTAGCGAGGAGGCCAGCGCCGCCGATCGCAAGGCTCAGCGCGCGCGCAACCGAGCCCGTAAGAAGCACGGGAGGCACTGAAGATGAGCATGGTCGTCTGGGTAATGATGGGAATCGCCCTCTGGCACTTCGCGGTCTTCGTCCCCGACCGCTTCTACGGCGGCATCGTCGGTGCCTTCGGGGCGGCGATCCTCGGCTCGGCGATCTTCGGCTACGTCGTCTCGGGCTTCTCGATCCCCGGCCGCGCCGACACCGATCTCGCCTCCGCTTTCATCGCGATCCCCGGCACACTGCTCGCGCTCGGCATTTCGTGGTGGTACGGCAACCGATCTGAGGACGAGCACCGGCCCGAGGTGTTGTAGCGCCACGTCCGACCCGGTCGCGAACATGCGACCGTGCTTGCGGAGGTCTCGGGTTGGAGTTGTGCGCCGTATGCGGCGGCTGAGAGCCTTGCGTTAGCTGAGGCGCTCGGAGTTTCGCCCTATACCGCGGCGATCTTGACCCGGCGTGGATTCGGAGACGCTGAGGGGGCGCGGCGGTTCATGGCGGCCGAGGAGGTTCACGCGCCTGAGTTGCTTGCGGGCATGGGGGAGGCCTGCGCCACGATCCTGCGCCACGTTGAGGCTAAGTCTCGCGTCGTCGTGTTCGGCGACTACGACGTCGATGGGGTCTGCTCGACGGCGATCTTGATTCGCGTGCTGCGCGCGATTGGAGCCGATCCCGCGTGGCGGCTGCCGAGTCGCGAGGAGGGCTACGGGCTCTCCGAGGACGCGGTGCGCGAGCTGGCGGAACAGGGCGCTGGGCTGATCGTCACCGTCGACTGTGGCGTCACCGCGGTCGCGGAGGTCGCGCTGGCACGCGAGCTCGGCGTTGAGGTCGTGGTGACGGATCACCACCGGCCCGGCGCGACGCTGCCGGACTGTCCGATTGTCCACCCAGCGTTGGGCGGCTATCCGTTCGAGCACCTCTGCGGGGCGGCGGTCGCGCTGAAGCTGTCTGAGGCGCTGCGCCGCGCCGCCGGCGTCGACCCGGCGGGGGCCGACGCGGATCTCGATCTGGCGGGGCTCGCGACGCTGTGCGACATGGTTCCGCTCGTCGGCGAGAACCGGCGCATCGCGCGCGCCGGGATCGCCGAGCTGGCGCGCACGCGCAAGCAGGGGCTGCGCGCGCTGATGGCGGTCACGCAACTCGACCCCGCCGACGTCGACGAGCGCGCCGCCGGCTTCCGCCTCGGGCCGCGGATCAACGCCGCCGGCCGGTTGAAGCGTGCCGACGCCGCGCTCGAGCTGCTGCTGACCGAGGACCGCGAACGCGCCGACGAGATCGCCCGCGAGCTCGACGGACTCAACCACGACCGCCGCGAGACCGAGCAGCGGATCGCGAGCGAGGCCGAGCGCCTGTGCGCGCCGCAGCTCGCTGCCGGCGCGATCGTCGTGGCCGGCGAGGGCTGGCATCCGGGAGTCGTCGGGATCGTCGCCTCGCGGCTGGTCGAGCGCCACCGGCGGCCGTGCGTCGCGATCGCGCTCGACGGCGACAGCGGGCGCGGCTCCGGCCGCAGCATCGAGCCGTACGACCTGCACGCCGGGCTCGGTGCCGCCGGCGAGCATCTGCTCGGCTTCGGCGGCCATCGCATGGCGGCAGGGTTGGAGATCGCCGCGGACAAGGTCGACGAGTTCCGGGCAGCGCTGGCTGCCCACGCTGGCGCGGCACTTGCGCCGGGCGACCTGATTCCGTGCCAGGAGACGCATGCGGTCGTGCCGGCCAGTGCCCTGACGCTCGATCTCGCGGAGGAGCTCGAGCGGCTTGCTCCGTTCGGCGCCGGCAACCCGGCGCCGGTGCTGACGGTTCCCGCCGCCGGCATCGAGCACGTGACGGCGATGGGCAAGGAGCGCGATCACGCCCGCTTCACGCTCAGCGCGGGCAGCGCCCGCGCCCGCGGCGTCGCCTTCCGCACCTCGCAGAAGTCGCTTGCCGATGCCGGCGCGACGAAGCAGGACGTCGCGGTTGCGCTCGAGCGCAACCACTGGAACGGTTCAGTCGAGGCGCGGGTCGTGCTGCGTTCGCTCTGCCCGACAAGGGTGGGAGAGATCGCCGATCTGGCTCCCGAGCAAGACCTCGCTACGACGGTCGAGCAGGAGCTCGGCGCGGACCCCAGTGCCTGGTGGCCTGCATCCCGTAGAGCTCCGGTCGACGCCGACGGAACGACCGCTGTCCGCTCGCGGCATGCCGCGCGGATCAGCGACCGTCGCGGTCACGGCCTGGCCGGAGTCGCCGGCGACCTGCTGACCAGCGGCGAGAGCGTCGTGGTTGTCGTGACCGATGTCGCGCGCCGACGGGCCAGTCTCGAGGCGATGGTCGCCGGGATGGCGTCTGGACCGCTAGCCGTCGTCTCCTGGGAGGCGCTCGGCGCCGACCCCGCGCTTGCCGGCAGTTTCGCCCACGTCGTCGCGTTCGATCCGCCGCCGGTCGCCGGTGGCCTCGAGCTGCTCGACAGCCCAGACGCCGTGACGCACCTCGCATGGGGTCCTGCTGAGCGTGACTTCACGCTCGCGAGCTGGCGCGACCGGCTCGACCTGCGACCGGCGCTGATCGAGCTCTGGCGCCTGCTCGACGCCCGCGGCGAGCTGACCGGCAGCGAGTTGGCGGCGGCGCTGCACGGCGGCGGCCAGCATCCACGCGATGGCCGTCACTGCGGCCGCCTCGTGCGCATCCTCTGCGAGCTCGAGCTGGCCACCTGGGAGTCGTCGTCGGCAGGCGTCCGCCTCGTGCGCGGCAACGTCCGCCAAACCGACCTTCAGAGCTCGCATGCCAACCGGGCCTATGCCGGCCGGCTGGCTGGCGCCGAGCGCTATCTGACGGCGCCAGAGCAGAGCCAGACGCGCGCCGCCGTCTAGCTCCGCAACGCTGGTTCGCGGGACGACATGGGGCCGGTCTAGACTGAGGCGATGGCCGATGAGTCTCAGACAGGGGTCGTCGATCCTGCCTTCGAGCACGATCCGGTCGACCGCGCGGCAGATCCGGCCCCAGCGGGGCCGAGCGATCGCCTGGCCGCGGACGAGCGGGTGCTGCTGGGAGATCTGTTCGCGGTCATCGAGGAGCACGCCAACGCGGCCGCCGAGCCGGTCGACCGCGACAAGGTCGAAGAGGCGTTCGTCTTCGCCTGCGAGCGCCACGCCGATCAGCGGCGCGCGTCCGGCGACGACTTCATCGTCCACCCGGTCAGCGTCGCCAAGATCTGCGCCGGGATGCGGCTCGACACCGCGACGCTCTGCGCCGCGCTGCTGCACGACACCGTCGAGGACACCAGTGCCTCGCTCGACGAGGTGCGCGCCGAATTCGGCGACGAGGTCGCCTCGCTGGTTGACGGCGTCACCAAGCTGACCGGAATCACCTTCCAGAGCCGCGACGACCGCCAGGCCGAGAACTACCGCAAGATGATGGTCGCGATGGCCTCGGACATCCGGGTCATCCTGATCAAGCTCGCCGACCGGCTGCACAACATGCGGACGATCGACGCGATGCCGAAGCAGAAGCAGCAGGAGAAGGCACGCGAGACGCTCGACATCTTCGCGCCGCTCGCGCACCGGCTCGGCATCCACGCGATCAAATGGGAGCTCGAGGACCTCGCATTCGCGACGCTGCATCCGCGCAAGTTCAAGGAGATCAAGGGGCTCGTCAACCAGCAGCGCGACGAACGCGAGGGCTACGTCTCGCGCGCCGGCGAGTACCTCGGCAAGGAGCTCGAAGCCGTCGGCATCGAGGCCGAGATCTCCGGCCGCGCGAAGCACTTCTACTCCATCTACTCCAAGATGACGAAGAAGGACCGCGAGTTCAACGAGATCTACGACCTGACCGCGATGCGCGTCCTGGTCGGCTCGGTCAAGGACTGCTACGGCGCGATCGGCGTCATCCACTCGCTCTGGAAGCCGCTGCCCGGCCGCTTCAAGGACTACGTGGCGATGCCGAAGTTCAACATGTACCAGGCGCTCCACACGACGGTGATCGGGCCCGAGGGTCAGCCGCTGGAGATCCAGATCCGCACCCAGGAGATGCACGACACCGCCGAGTACGGCATCGCCGCGCACTGGATCTACAAGGACGGCAAGCGCAAGCCCGAGGACAAGGTCGAGTGGCTCAAGCAGCTCGTCGACTGGCAGCAGGAGATGCAGGATCCGCAGGAGTTCGCCGAGACGCTGAAGGCCGACCTGTTCGAGGACGAGGTCTTCGTCTTCACGCCGAAGGGCGA
>CAMLNW010000030.1 GCA_946481495.1 uncultured Actinomycetes bacterium | reverse complement strand
GACCGCGGTTCGCGACAACAATGGCGCCAACCTCTTCCGTCGCAACTCCGATGGCGGCTATGAGTTGTTGTCTCCCGAGCCGACCAACGTCGCGACGAATTTCGGCGGGGGCTATGAGGTCCGTGGCGCCAGCTCGGATTGCGGGAACGTGGTGTTCGATTCCCGGTATCAGTTCGCGGGTGCTACCTCTGGTGTCTATCGCAACCATGGGGGCGTGGTCAGCGATGTCGCTGTGCGGCCGGATGGGTCGGTGGCGCCGAGTGCGGGCGTGGGGTCGTTGGCTGAGGACACCGTTCGCGTTTCGGGCAAGCGTGCGGTGTCGGATGACGCGTCGCATGTGTACTTCACGTCTACGAGCAACAGCGGCAACGATTCCGGCAAGCGTGCGTTGTATCTGCATCGTGAGGGTCAGCAGACGATCAAGGTGTCGGGCTCTAAGACCGCGACCGTCAATCAGAAGGCGGTCTTTCAGATCGCTTCGCGCGACGGCGGCAAGGTCGCGTTCACGGCCAACTACGGCCTAACACCGGCCTCGAGCAGCGGCCCGGTCGCCAGCAGTTGCACCGACGCCGCCCCGCAGCCGTGTGCGCTCTATGTCTATGACGTTGCCACCGATCAGCTCGTCGACGTCTCAGCGAGCTCGGATCCGGCCAACACCAACGGCGCGACCGTCGGCGGCGTGATCGGCGCGTCTGACGACCTGTCGCGGGTTTATTTCGCCGCGCAAGGCCAGCTGGTTCCCGGCAAGGGCAGGACCTATGCGCAGAACATCGCAGGTGGCGCCAGCAGCAACGCGACCTTCAACGTCTACATGTACACCGCCGGTAGCGGGCTCAGCTATGTCGGTCTGGTCACGCGCTACAACCTGTCCGCCATTTTCTCAAGTGCGCTCGTGACCGCGGCGTTTCGGTCGGCCCAGGTGACTCCGGACGGAGAGTCGTTGTTGTTCGCTTCGTCGGCGAACAACGTCGGCTATGACAGCGCGGGCATCCCGCAGGCGTATCTCTATTCCGCTGAGGCTGGCGAGCTGGTGTGTGTGTCTTGTCGCCGTGACGGCGAGCCGCCGCTGGCGAGCACGATGAACCTCGTCGAAGACCGGTTCACCGGCGATTTCGCGACCGCCGATCTGGTGCAGCCACTTGTCTTCTTAAACACGTCCGCGGTTTTGACCGAGCCGCGGGTGGTTTCTGATGACGGTGGCCGGGTGGTGTTCGTAATGCACGACGCTCTGACGCCCGATGCGGTCGAGGGCAACCAGAACATCTATCTCTGGGACAAGGGTGCATTGACGTTGCTCGACAGTGGGATGGCGCCCGTGATTCCGACCTTCTACTTGCAGGGGGATCGCAATCCCACCTCGCATGTGGTTGGGATGTCGCCGAGTGGCGATGACGTGTTCATCCGTACCCCGAGCAAGTTCGTGGCCGCGGACACCGATGGGATGAAGGATCTCTATGACTTCCGCGTCGGGGGCGGGTTTCCCGACGCGCCGGGTCCTGGCCCTTCGTGTGACGTGCTTGGCGATGGTTGCCAGGGCGGCGGCGCCGGTCAGACCGGCGGAAACGTTGTTTCAGACGCGCCGGCCGATGGCAATGCGGTTGCTGGGGAGCGTCAGACGCTTTCGGTGGCGGGCCTGTCGGCTGCGGCGCGGCGCAAGGCTGGCCGTTCGGGTGTGTTGCCGGTTCGCGTCACGGTCAGTGCCGTGGGGATGGTGCGACTGTCGGCGCGGGCGAGGATCGGCCGCAAATCACAGCGGGTCGGTAGCGCGTCGAAGAGCGCGCGCAAGCCGGGTGTGGTGAAGGTGGCCGTCAGGTTGTCGGCTGCTGCGCGTAAGCGGCTGCGGTCGGGCAAGACGCTCTTGCTCACAGTCCGTGTGTCGCAGGTTGGTGTGCGTGCTCGATCTATGTCTGTCCGTCTGCCGGGGACGGGGTCATGAGCGCCCTCGAGCCAGACGTCGCGGTCGGAAGTAATCACGGGAGAGAGAGCACGAGCATGATCGACACAATCGCAACCGCAGCGCGCAGAACGACAGTCCAGGCATGCATAGTCGTCGCACTAGCATTCGCGGCGCTGGCCGCGATGGCTGGGACCGCCCAGGCCGCGACACCTGGATGGAAGGTCTTGGCGGTGACGGGGCCGACGAATCTGCCGACGCCGCCGTCGTCGTCGGAGCGCCAGCAGATCACGACGCCGTTCTCTGGCACTTACACGCTGGGCTTTGGTGCGAACACCACACCGCCGCTTGCGTCCAACGCCTCGGCGGCCACGATTCAGGCGGCGCTCAACGCGCTGCCGTCGATCAGCGCCGGCGGCGGTAGCGTCAGCGTCGCTCCGGGCCCGCCTATTGACTTCGCGCCTACTTTCATCGTGACCTTCGACGGCGGTCCGCTGGCCGGTACCGACGTCCCGATGCTGGTCTACACCTCCTCCTCCGGCGGTTCGGTTGGCCCGGTCGCGTCCGGCACGATCTCGATCCATCCGTTCAACGTTGGCGGCGCGCCGACCTCTGGCAGCTACACCGCCACCATCGATCTACCCGTGGGGATCACCACCTCAGCCGCGCCTAGCTCGGGCGGCAGTCAAGACCCGTTTTCACCCTGGAGTTGTGGATCGTCGGGTGCGGGTCAGAGCACGGTCAGCTGTACACGGTCGAATGTCGTCTTTTCGGGATCGTCGACTCCGACGATCCAGGTTCCGGTTGCCGTATCGCCTGGTGTCTCGGGCGAGCTGGCTGCTGAGGTCTCGGTGTCGGGGGGTGGCGCCACGGCCGCTGGGGAGTATGTGCAGCCGATCACGGTCAGCGATACGCCGGCTGGCCATGGTGTGCAGGCGTTCTTTGCCGGTGCCTTTGACGAGAACGGCAATCCAGAGACGCGCGCGGGCGCGCATCCGAACCTCGCGATGGCGGCCTTCCTGATGAATACCGTGGTCGGGGCAACGGGCAAGATCAATCCCGCCGGCGGGGACACCAGGCAGGTGGATGTCGATCTGCCGGCCGGGTTTGTCGCGAATCCGTTGATCGCGCCGCGTTGTCCGCGGGCGCATTGGTTTTGCGGCGGCGACGCCTGGGTCGGCCACGCGGGCTATGAGATCAACGCCTTCGGGCAAGGATTCGCGCGTTCCGGGTTGTCGAACATGATGCCGCCCGACGGTTCGCCTGGCCAGGTGAGCTTCCGGACGATCGTGACGAGGGCGACGGTCACCGCGAAGCTGCGTCCAGACGACTATGGCATCAAGACGCTCGCTGAGAACATCGTGACCACCTACAAGCTCTACGGGTCGTTTGTGACCTTGTGGGGTCGGCCCGGAAGCTCGGTCTACGACAACATCCGCTGCTCGGGCCTGTTCGGCGATGGGACTTGCGAGTCCGACCAAGGAGGGCCGGGCACCGTCGACGAGGCGTTCATCACGAATCCGATGGAGTGCTCGGGCGAGAGCGTGTCGACGTTGATCGGGACGTTTGCGTGGCAGAACCCGGGGGTGTTGGCTGGTCCAGTGGCTTCTGATTCGCCGCCGGTGACTGATTGTGGGGATGTTCCGTTCGAGCCGTCGGTGTCTGTGACTCCGACCTCGAGCGGACCCGATTCGGCGTCGGGTGTCGATTTCGATCTGACGTTGCCTCAGGACGGCCTCACCGATCCCGACGCGATCGCCACATCGCATCTCAAGGACGTGTCGGTCGATCTGCCTGAAGGGGTGGCTGTCAATCCGTCGGCCGCTACGGGTCTTGAGGGTTGTTCGGATGCCCAGATGCAGGTTGGGTCCGACAGCGTTCCGCAGTGTCCCGACGGGTCGAAGCTTGGGACCGTTGAGATCACCTCTCCGCTTGTCGATCGCCCGGTCGGTGGGACGATGTATCTCGCGACGCCGAAGTCGACTGATCCGATGTCGGGTGAGATGTTGCGGTTGTGGGTCGTTGCGCGCAACGACGAGCTTGGTGTGATGGTCAAGCTCCCAGGCTCGGCTACAGCGGACCCGCAGACGGGCAAGTTGACCGCGACGTTTGAGAACAACCCGCAACTGCCGTTCGACCACCTCACGGTGAAGCTCAAGGGTGGTGATCGTGGTGTGCTCGCGATGCCGCAGGACTGTGGTGCGAAGGAGATCGCGGCGACGTTGTCGCCGTGGTCGGGAACGGTCCCGGTGACCCAGGACACGCCGTTCAATGTCGATGGGAACTGTTCGGCTGGGTTTGGTCCCGAGCTCGTCGCTGGGATGGACAACCGCCAAGCACGGGGCAACGGGACGTTCTCGTTCAAGTTCTCGCGTCAGGACGGCGAGCAGTGGATCGACGGCTTGACCGCCACCCTCCCGACGGGTCTGCTCGCGAGCGTGAAGGGTCTGCCGTTGTGCACCGACGGTCAGGCTGCTGCTGGGGCTTGTCCGGCCGGGTCGCGGATCGGGACCGTCGACGCGACCGCTGGGTCTGGCAACCCGTTTGTGTTGGAGCAGAAAGGCTCCGCGTTCCTGACTGAGGGCTATAAGGGTTGTTCCTACGGCCTCGCCGTCGTGGTCCCGGTGATCGCTGGCCCGTTCGATGGCACGTCGCCTGAGACTGATCTCGGCGACATCGTCGTCCGTCAGTCGGTCTGTGTCGATCGTTCGACTGCGCAGGTGACCGTGGTCAGTGATCCGTTGCCGACGATTTGGCATGGGATCCCGGTCCGTGTCCGGTCGGTAACGGTCAATGTCGACCGGCCCGCGTTCATGCTCAACCCGTCTGACTGCGCGGCCAAGCAGGTCGGGGCGGCGTTCCATTCCGCCGACGGAGCGACCTCGGCGGCGAGCAATCCGTTCAACACCTCGTCTTGTGGAGCGCTTCCGTTCAAGCCAACGCTCGCTTTGAGCCTGACCGGCCGCAAGCAGGTCACGACCGGCAAGCACCCAGGTGTCAAGGCGCTGGTGACCCAGCAGGGTGTTGGTGAGGCTGGGATAGAGAAGGCCGTCGTCCGGCTGCCGAAGTCGTTGGCGCTGGACGTCAACAACGCCCAGGCGTTGTGCGAGTTCGTCGATGGCACCAAGCCCGATCTGGAGAACCGCTGCCCCAAGGGCAGCATCGTCGGCCGCGCACGGGCGGTCACGCCGCTGCTCAACGAGCCGCTGACGGGGAACGTGTACTTCGTCAAGAACGTCCGCAAAGACCCAGTGACGGGCAATGAGATCCGGACGTTGCCGATGATCGTCGTCGCGCTCCGCGGCGAGATCGCGGTCAACCTCTACGGCAAGTCCTCAACCACCAAGTCCGGCAAGCTCGTCAACACCTTCGACCAAGTACCCGACGCGCCCATATCTCAGTTCAACCTCAACATCCAAGGCGGCAACACAGGCATCCTCGCCGTCACACGCACCCGCAAAGCAAAGATCAACCTCTGCGCGGGACGCCACGTCGCAGAGGCCGACATGGACGCACAAAACGGACGCCGACACGACTTCGACATCCGCATGAAAACCCCATGCACCAAGAAGCAAGCCGCACGCGCCAAGCGGGCGGCGGCCAAGCGGGCGAGAGCCGGCAGGTAGCGATCACGCTGCGCAGGAAGGCCTCCCGGCCGGCCTCCGGGGGTATCCCCAGCCCTATTACATACTAAGGCCCGTCCCAGTATGTATATTGGTGCGGGGTGTGAGTACTTTCGAGGACATCGTCCTCGACCAGTTGCACGCCTCGGCGGTGGACATTCCCTTTGAGCCGCGCTACGTCGAGCAGCTCCACGGCTACCTTTACCGCTTCACCCGGTTGCGGCAGATCTGACTCCGCAAGCCATGGATGATCTCCATCGCGGGTTGCACGCGGCCCGGGCGCAGGGTCGGTACCCGAGCTCTTGCTGGTCGCGGCATATGTCCTCGACTTCCTGGTCATTCATCCGTTCCGCGACGGCAACGGCCGGATGTCGCGCCTGATCACGCTCTGGTTGCTCTACCTCGCAGGCCACGACGTCGGGCGCTTCGTCAGCGTCGAGAAGATCATCGAAGCGTCGAAGGAGACCTACTACGAGGCGCTTGCGAAGTCGACGGTCGGCTGGCACGACGGCGAGCACGACCTGACCCCTTGGGCGGGCTACTTCCTCGGCGTGCTCGTGGCCACCTATGGCGAGTTCGAGTCGCGCGCAGAGGTCGCTTCCGGCCGAGGGAGCAAGCGCGCACTCGTCGAGAGTTTCGTCCGGTCATCTCTCTCGAGCCGCTTCACCGTGGCCGATGTGCGCGACGCCGCTCCGGGGGTGAGCGACATCTACATCCGGCGTGTTCTGGACGACCTCAAGAAGGACGGCGTGATCGAACCTTCAGGACGCGGCAAGGCCGCCTTCTGGACCCGCCTGCGCGATGACTTTGAGCCAGGCTCTCGCGCTCAGCGGTAGACGTCGCTCGGCTCGATCGCGATCACGCCTTGCTCGACCGCAACTGATTGCTCGACCGCCGTCGCCGAGGCGAGTATCAGCGCCGCGTCGGGTGCGTCGAGCAGCTCCCTGACGTGCTTCAGGCGTTCGAGGTCGGCGGCGCCGAGCGCTCGTAGCTTGGCTTCGCCGAGGGCGGCGACGCGGCCGTCGCGGGTGGCGACCAGATCGACGTCGATGGTGCGGCGTGCGGCGCGGTCGGAGACCGTCGTCGCTCCGACTGCGTCGAGCGGCCCAACCACGTCGTCGTCCAGGTGGCCGACATGCGCGCGGGCCACGGTCTCCCAGCGCGGGCCGAGGACCTGGGAGGGCCAGGTCGTGTCGGCCAGCCGCTCCCAGATCGCCGCCGCCGCGCCTGCCTGCAGTCGCGACTCGTGGGGGGCGACGATCGCGAGCCAGAAGCGCAGGTAGGGGTTGGCGAGCGCGTAGCGGTCGCGCCGAGCGCGCAGGAGGTCGGGAACCCGTTCGACGAGGCCGGCGCGCTCGAGCGCGGCGAGCGGCCGGCTGAGCGCGCCCGACGGCAGTCCGGCGACGCGCGAGATGGCGCTGAACGCCTGCTCCCCGCCGGCGATCGCGGTGAGGATCGCGCGGTAGACGCCGCGCAGGGCGGGCGGGTCGGGCAGGCCCGCCAAGTCCGCCTCGGCGGCGTCGAGCAGCGGCGAGCCGGGCGCGAGCAGCTCGCCGGTCATCCAGGCGCCGAGGTCGCGGCCGGGCGGGGCGACCAGCGGCCGATAGCCGGGCAGGCCGCCGAGCGCGGCGTCGACCCAGAGCGTCGCGAGCGGATCCCCCGTTCCCCAGAGCTCGGCGAGGTCCGGCCCGGCGAGCGGCGCCGGGACCACCACCGCCGCGGCTCGGCCGTAGAGCGGCGCCCGCGCGGCGGCGAGGTCGCTCATCACCGACAGCGCGCTGCCCGCGAGGATCAGTGCCGGGCCGGCACCGGCGTCGACATAGCGCTGGAGCAGGCTCGGCAGCTCAGGGGCGGTCTCGGTCAGGTAGGGCAGCTCGTCGATGGCGACGACCGGAACATCCAGCCGCGCCAGGCGCTCGAGCGCGTCGGCCCAGCCGGCCAGCTCCAGCGCCCCGGCCCCGAGCCGGCCCCCCAGCTCGCGCCCGAAGTCCGCGAGCTGTGTCGCCGGCGTCCCGGCGACCGCCTGGTAGCGGAACCCGCCG
This sequence comes from uncultured Actinomycetes bacterium, assembly GCA_946481495.1. The sequence goes on along the minus strand of CAMLNW010000030.1, from coordinate 8,669 downwards.
ACCGCCTCGCAGAGCGCGTCGATCAGGAACGACTTGCCGACCCGGCGCGGACCGTAGACGATCGCTAAGCGCTGGCGACGCTCGACGAAGCGGGCGAGCGCTGCCCACTCCCGGGCACGTCCGGTGAAATCCGACGGCTTAGCGAGCATCTACGTATCATACGCGAGTGCTTGTCAAAGTCCCAGGCCAGTGAGGCCTTCGACGCTGGCGGTGAGGTCAGAGCCGCGCCACGGCCACGACCGAGTCGACGGTCGGCAGGTCGGCGGGGGCCATGCGGTCGATCGCGTCGTAGGTGAGCTCGTGGAAGCCGCCTACGAGCGCGACGGCTGAGACCTCGGCGATGCGGTCGCTCGGGCGCAGCTCGCGCAGGGGGCGGGCGAACAGGGCGGAGAGGCGGCGGGTGGTCTCGTCGCGGCGCTCGCGGGCGGTGGGGCCGGCGTTGAGCGCTTCGACGAAGCAGGTCCGTGCGCGCTCGGGCTCCTGGGCGCAGAAGCCGAGCAGCGCGGCGACGCCGGCGCGGACGCGGGTCGCCCCGTCGTCGTCGGTGGCGATCGCGGCGCCGGTTCGCGCGAGCAGGTCGGCGGCGATCTCGCCGTAGGCGGTGACGAACGCGCGTGCCTCGGGATCGTCGGGGGCCGGTTCCTCGGCGACGCCCCGGTCGGCGAACGGGAGCGTCAGGGTCTGCATCAGCTGCGCGCGGAGCTTGGGGAGCTCGCTGGCGCGCCCGGCGCCGATCTCGCGGTGGAGGGTCTCGGTGAGATAGCCGACGGAGCCGGCGACGATGGCGCGGGTGGGCGCCAGCGGTGGCGCGGCCGCGGCTTTGCCGGCCGTGCCCGGCGAACCCTCCGCCGGCGGAGCGAACAGCGGGTCGAGCGCCGCGTAGGCCTCGGCGCGCCGCTCGAGCGCGAGCGGCCCGGCGGCGAGCACCTCGACGAAGCAGATTCGCGCCGCGGCGGGGTCGGTGGCCAGCGTGCCGAGCAGGACGCCGAGCGCGGTGCGCAGCCGGTCGACCCACGGCTCGCTTCCTTCGAAGGCGTGCAGCGTGGGGGCGAGGACTCGCTCCATCTCCTGCTCGTAGATGGCGACGAAGCACTCCTCCTTGCTCGCGTAGAGCTCGTAGAAGGTCTTGCGCGAGACGCCGGCGTGCTGGATGACCGAGGCCACGGGAACGTCGTGGAAGCCACGCGTGGCCACCAGGTCACGCATCGCGGCCAGGATCCGCGTGCGCTGCGATTCGGCGACCTGCTGAGGCGTCAAGCCGTGGTTTCCGCCGCGCAACTGCTCCGGGCGCGCTCTCCCCGCCTGGACGCCCGTGACCAGCGCGGCGCCGGTCGGTCGAGATCGGTGATCGGACATGAGGCGACTGTACTATGGAGACTGATAGGTGTCTAGGATAAATCTAGACATTTGCCTCTCTAGAGCAGTAAATCTTGCCAAACGCAGAGTTTCTGAATCGTTCTCTGTTGACATCTAGACACCCACCGGTTTACCGTGGTGGCGTTGGGAGACGGTCCCGCCCGGCGGGAGAGCGAGAGATGCAACGAGGAGAGGAATCGCACAGATGAGGCGTGTTCGCAGCAGTGTTCCGCAGCCGTTGTCCAACGGTCGCGCGTCGCGCTTCCTGGTCGCGCTGCTCGCTTCGACGGCCGTCCTCGGTCTTGTTCCGGCGGTGTCGATGGCTGGGAAGTTCGTGGATCGGATCGTTGCTGGTTCGGCTTCGTCTGGGACGACGGGCGGGCTGTTCAACCAGCCGCGCGGTGTTGCTGTCAACGCGAGCGGGGCGGGGAACGCGGCGGTGGGGGACGTCTTCGTCGTCGATGGCGCCAACAACCGCATTCAGCAGTTCGCGGCCAATGGCAGCTTCATCCGGGCGTGGGGTGCGGATGTGAGCGTTCCCGCTGGTGGGACGACGATGGAGACCTGCACTGTTGCCGCGGATTGCAAGGCGGGGGTGACGACGACTCAGGTCGGTGGTGCGTTCAACGCGCCTGTTGGCGTCGCGGTCGATCAGGGCAGCGGGGCGGTCTACGTCACGGACCAGGGCAACCGTCGTGTGCAGAAGTTCACGTTGCCCGCGAATCCGGCCGATCCGGTCGTCTTCGATCGTGCTTGGGGTTGGGATGTCACCACGGGTGGTGTGACGACCTTCGAGGTCTGCACGGTGGCTGCGGACTGCAAGATCGCCGCTGCCGCGGGCGCGAACGGCGGCCAGTTCGCGGCGTCGCAGGGGCACCTGACCGTGGTACCCGCCGGTAACCCGAATGCCGGGAACGTCATCGTCGGCGACAGGACGAACCGTCGTGTCCAGGAGTTCGAGGCCGACGGCGACTTCGTTCGGACGTTCGGTTGGGACGTCGTTCCCACCGGCCAGCCCGGAGACGTCGGCACCGACAACTTCGAGATCTGCACCTCTGCCGCTACGGGGGCGTGCAAGGTGGCCGCTGCGGCGGGCACTGCGAACGGCCGGTTTGCCACCGCTCAGCCGTTTCATCTGGTGGTCGATGCGGGAGGCGTCCTTTACACGTCGGACAGCACCAACGGCAGTCGCGTGATGCGGTTCGACACTGGTGAGACGACGCCGGCTGCGCTGCTGATGCCGGAGATTTCCTCGAGCGCGCTCGGGGACAGCAATGCCACTGTGGGCATCGCGGTCGATGGCGCGGGTCATCTGCTGCTCGCTCGCGGCTCGGTTTTCGAGCTCGCGAGTTCTGGGACGTCGCCGACTGTTGTTGACAACCATTACGTCGGTTCGGGTCTCGCGGCGAACGGTCTTGCCGTGGCGCCGGGATCGGGTGACATCTACATGACGTCGCAGACCGTCGGCCATCAGTTGTTTGCCGCCGATGGCGATGGCATGCCCGCGGCGATCGCTGCTCCTGCGGATTCCACGAACGTCACGACCACCACGGCGACGCTCAACGGCACCGTCAACCCCGACAGCACGTTCCCGGTCAGCTACCGCTTCCAGTATTCGGCCGACGGGGTGGTTTGGGTGTCTGCGGGGCCGGCGACGCAGTTGCCCGCCGGCAGTACCCCGGTTGCGGTGAGCGCCAACGTGACTGGGCTAGAGCCGAACAGCTTCTACCGCGTTCGGCTGGTGACCCAGAAGCCGTTCGGCAACCCGGAGCAGTTCACGGCCGAGGGGATCTTCTTGACCGACGCGCTCGCGGTCTCTGCGCCGGCGGTCGCCGGGCAGGTTCCTGCGTGGGTCGATCAGACCGAGGCGAGGCTGCAGGCCAAGATCAACCCGGGCGGCCTGAACACCAGCTACTACTTCGAGTACGGCACCGACCCCGGAGATCTCGACCGGCGCATCCCCGCCGAGCACACCCTCTTCGCCGGGGCTGGCTTCAAGCCGGTCACAGTCGGGGCGTCTCCCTCAGCGCTCGACCCTGAGACCGGCTACTACTTCCGTGTCGTCGCGAGCAACTCGCAGGGCACCACGACCGGTGACCTACAGCCGTTCGAGACCCTCAACGACCAAGGGTTGACCCAGGGCCGGCGCTTCGAGCTGGTCTCGCCGCTGGACAAGGGCTTGACGGGCGAGGCGACCAAGCCGGTTCAGGGTGTTGGTGAGCATCAGTCGTTGCCGAGCCCTGACGGGGGGTCGATCGCGTACTTGATGGGCTATTCGTCGAGTTTGGCCGGTGCGGGGGAGGGGATCTATCGCGCGGGTCGTGGTCCGGCTGGCTGGCTGTCGAGTGAGTTCATCACCTCGCCGGCGCTGGGTCCGGTCTACACCGCCGACGGCGAGGCTTCGAACGGCAACACCAAGTTCATCTCGAGCGAGCTGGAGTGCGGGTTCTTGACCAGCCCGCACCTGCTCACCGACGATCCCGCTGCGGTGGGGGTCCGTGACGTCGGGAGGTGGAATCTCTACCGTGCCGATGCCGGTGGGGGCTACACCCTCGTTCCGGGCGTCGCGCCGACCAACCTGACGGTCCCGCCGAGCGGCACTGTGGTGCAGGCCACGTACGTGCCCGTTGGCGCTGCGGACGATTGCAGCCGGGTGTTCTTCACGACGTCGTTTCGCTACCCCGGAGTGCCCGTCACAGCCGGTGGCTTTGGCGATGAGGCGTTGTATGAGTGGGACAACGGGACATTGCGCAGTCCGGGTGTGATCCCGAGCCCGTCAGGCCCGGTCGTTGCGACAGGTCCGGTGGGCGTTGGCGCGCTCAAGTCGCTTGCGAACTCAGATACCGGCTCCCCGTTTGTCGCCGGCTATGTGGGGCGCAATGTGCTGTCGGTGGATGGTTCGCGGTTCTTTTTCACGGCGACCAGCCAGCTCGGTGGCGATCTGGGTCAGCGGGCGGTCTTCATGCGCGAGGACGGCCAGACCGGCGTCGATGTCTCGCAGTCGCAGACGGCAACCGCCAACAACGGCCATTCGGTGTTCCAGAAGGCGACTCCTTCGGGCAGTCACGTCTTCTTCACCGCGCGCTACGGCCTCGCGGCCAACGGCTCCAGCAGCGGCGCGACAAGCTGCGACCCGGGCGCCACCACCCCCACCAATCTCGGCGCCGGGTGCGATCTGTATCGCTACACGGCCGCGACGGGGGAGCTGGTCGATCTCACGCCGTCGTCGAATCCCGCCGACAGCGCGGGCGCGAGCGTCGCGGGACTGCTCGACGCCTCAGACGACGGATCGCGAGCGTACTTCGCCGCCAAGGGCCAACTGGTCGCGGGCAAGGGACAGACCTACGCGCAAAACGACGCCGCCGACACCCGCGGCTACAACGTCTACCTGTGGGATTCGGGGACGCTGTCCTATGTGGCGACGCTCCCGTACTCGGACGTACGGAAACCTCCCGGCCAGATCCGCAACATCGGCGTTCTCGCCACCCACCCGAGCAGTCAGGAGGATCACCAAAGCTGGAGCTCGCAGACGACGCCGAGCGGCGGTCATCTGGTGTTTCAGTCCTACGCGGACCTGACGGGCTATGACTCCGGTGGCGCTGCGGAGGCGTATCGCTACTCGGCCGCGACTGGGGCGCTTGAGTGTGTCTCGTGTCGGCGCGATGGGCAGTCTTCGGTGCTTCCGGAGGTCGAGATGACTCAGAACACCTCCAAGCCGGTGGGGAGGGGATACGGGCAGGGAGCGAGTCGCTATCCGCTTCCGCTCTCAGAGGATGGGTCGCGGATCTTCTTCGTCTCCTATGACCCGCTTGCGCCTGGGGCGGTGAGTGGCAACAAGAATCTCTATGAGTGGCATGAGGGCCAGATCACGCTGCTCACCACCGATCTCGCGAAGGAGCAGCCGAACATCGAGGGGAACAGCACTGATGGTGGGAGCGTGTTCTTCCGCAGTGACGAGGCGGTCCTTCCGTGGGACACCGACGGTCGCACCGACCTGTATGTCGCGCGTGTCGGTGGCGGCTTCCCGGCGCCGTCGTCGCCACAGGCGTGTGATCCGTTGGCCGAGGGCTCTTGTGAGGGCGCTGCGCCCCAGGGCCCGGGGGCCCTGGCGGCCCCGACCAAGGGCGGCGCGGGTGATGGCGATGTCGATGAGGGGCCGCGTGCGGTGATCGGTCGTGTGGGTGTGTTGTCGGTTGCTCAGCGGCGGGTGTTGGCGCGTGGTGGGAAGGCTCGGTTGCGTGTCTCGGTGAGCCGGGCGGGTGTGGTGCGGCTTGCCGCGAGCGCGAGGATCGGCAAACGCCGCCGCAGCGTGGCTTCCGCCACGGCCAAGGCCCTGAGCGCGAGCGTGGTCGGTGTCCGTTTCGGTCTGTCGAGGGATGCGCGTGCGCAGCTTCGGCGCAAGGGCAGGCTGGTGGTCGCGATTCGGGTCGGTTTCGGTGATGCGCGAGCGAAGGTCGTCCAGGTGCGGCTCACCGCGCCGAGTGCGCGTCCGGCCGCGGGAGGTGCCCGGTGAGCGCGCGTATCGGATCGATTGCAATCCCGTCCACGATGGAAGGCGCAAACAGGATGCTTCGCACGTTGCTGACGACTCTCGCGGCGGTCTTGACGCTGTCGGTCTTGGCTAGCTCGGCTCAGGCGGCGTCGCCGGGCTGGAAGGTGATCGGCGCTCCGGGTCCGACGCATCTGGAGTCGTCGTCTTCGGAGCGCCAGACGGTCACCGGCCCGGCCTTCGGCACCTTCACGCTGACCTTTAACGGCAGCACGACCGCGGCGCTTGCCTCGGATGCTTCGTCGAGCAGTGTCGCGGCGGCGCTCAACGCGCTGCCGTCGATCAGCACTGGGGGTGGCAGCGTCAGCGTCGCTGACAATCCCGATGCGGGTCTGTTTGCTCACTCTTGGATCGTGACCTTCGACGGGGGGCCGCTGGCGGGGACCGACGTCCCGCTGATGGCCGCCGCGGGAGGGGCGACTGTCGAGTTGACTCCCTCGGGTCATCTCGGTATTTGGATGATGAATGTCGGTGGGGCTGCGTCGAGTGGTCCGATCACGTTGACGATCGGTCCGCTTCCTGATGGCATTAGGACCGCTGGCACGCCTACCGATCCGGAGGGTTTGTGGTCGTGTACGCCCACGGGTGCTGGGCAGGTGACGGTCAGTTGCAGCTTCCCGCGTGTGGTGGAGCCGGGGAGGGTTCCGCCGACTGTGCGTGTGCCGGTGACGGTTGCTCCGTCTGCGCCGGCTAATTCAACGGTGAAGTTAGAGGTCGATGGTGGCGGGACGCTGCCCGACCCGGAGGGCTTCTTCGAGTATGAGATGCCGGTCACCGTCTCGTCGCAGCCGGCCGAGCCCGGGATCACGGCGTGGTGGGCTGGCGCCTTTGACGCTGACGGGCGGCCGATGACAGCCGCTGGTGCGCATCCTTACAGTGCGGGCTCGTTCTTTCTCTGGAGCAGCCGAAAGACGCCGTTTGGAAAGATCATCCCGGCCTATAACGTCAAGGATCTAGCGGTCGAGCTGCCGCCGGGATTCACTGGCAATCCGCTGGTCACGCCGCACTGTTCCCAGCGCCAGCCGACCAGGACGCCTCCGAACGAGCCGCTCGACGTGGGTGACGTCACGGAGTGCCCGGAGGAGGCCGACGTCGGCATGGCGCTGCCTCTCCTGAACTCGTGGGACAGCGCGGCGGTCTGGACGTGCTCTGTATGCAGTGTGTGGCATAACGAGCAGCCGATCTCCAACGTCGATCCCAAGGACGGCTATCCGGCCGAGTTCGCGTTCCCGATCATCTCGGCGCAGGCCCGGATTGGTGCGGTGTTGCGCAGCGACGGCGACTACGGCGTTACGGCCGATCTGCCGAACATTCCGATCTCGCGCAGCGTCTATGGCGGCGGCTCGTTCTTGTATGGCGTCCCGCCCGGCGCGGACGGCAAGGCGTTCTTGACGATGGGTACGAACTGTGCCGGTGAGGCGCAGTCGACCCCGGTCACGAAGATCTTCGTGAATACGTGGCAGGAGTCGGCGGTGTTCGATGAGATGAGTTATCCGGCGCCGGCTGTGACGGATTGCGACGAGTTGGAGTTCGATCCGGCGTTTTCGTTCGATCCCGGTACCGAGGCTGGTGCGTCGCCTGCGGGTGTGACGGCTGATCTGTCGGTTCCTCAGGAGGGTTTGTTGGATCCCGAGGAGCTCGCGTCGCCGCATTTGAAGAAGTCGGTCGTGTCGTTGCCGGAGGGGTTGACGCTCAACCCGTCGGCCGCTAACGGCCTCGCGGCTTGTACTACTGCTCAGATCGGGTTGAAGGGGACTGGGTTTGCTGAGCCGAACCCGATTCGTTTCGACAAGTCCGATCCTGCGTGTCCGGATGGTTCGAAGCTTGGGACCGCGTCGATCGACACGCCGTTGCTCGAGGACCAGATCGACGGGACTGTCTATCTCGCCTCCCAGGGCGATAACCCGTTTGGGTCGCTGGTCGGTTTGTACATCGTGATTGACAACGATCGCTACGGCATCCACGTCAAGTTGCCGGGCAGGGTCGATCTCGATCCCCAGACGGGTCGTTTGACCGCGACGTTCGATCACAACCCGCAGCTTCCGTTCAGCAACCTCGAGTTGCGTTTCCGCGGCGGTTCGCGTGCGAGTCTCGCGACCCCTGATGTGTGCGGCGACTACACCACTGCCGGTAGCTGGACGCCGTGGTCTGCTCCGGACTCCGGTCCGCCCGCGGAGACTGAGGATCCGTTCACGATCTCGGGTGGGTGCGCCCAGTCGAAGGGCCAGCGGCCGTTCGCATTGGGTTTGGATGCTGGGTCGGCGAGTCAGGCGGCGGGCGAGTTCTCGCCGTTCGTGCTGCGCCTGACACGCCCCGACGGCAGCCAAGAGCTCGATCAGGTCTCAGCGGCCGCCCCACGCGGTCTGCTCGCGAGCATCAAGGACGTCCCCTACTGCCCCGAGGCAGCGATCGCGCAAGCGAGCGCTCGTACCGCACGTGGCAGCGGGGCGTTGGAGCAGGCGATGCCGTCGTGTCCGGAGGCCTCGCGCGTCGGCACGACCTCGGTCGGAGCAGGCGTCGGCTCCTCGCCGTTCTACGCGGGCGGGAAGGTCTATCTCGCAGGTGCCTACCGTGGCGCGCCGCTGTCGCTGGTGTTCGTAGTGCCGGCCGTCGCCGGCCCGTTCGACATCGGCGTCCAAGTCGTCCGGGCCGCACTGCAGGTCGATCGCTCGACCGCCCAAGTCACCGCCGTAAGCGACACGATCCCGAAGATCCTCGAAGGCGTGCCGCTGCACATCCAAGACGTCCGCGTCAACCTCGACCG
>CAMLNW010000029.1 GCA_946481495.1 uncultured Actinomycetes bacterium | reverse complement strand
AGGCCGGTCCAGGTGTTCAGGTCGGAGCTGGTCGCCGTCCACACGCCGCCGTTCGTGTACTTGTCGACGTAGATCCGCCAGCGGCCGTCGTCGTCGGTCGTCGCGATCCCCGCCACGCGCGAAACCGCGTCGTCGGTGCGCGCGGCGCCGACGAGCTCGACACGGCCGCCGCGGATTGGGACGCCGTCGGAGTCGGTGAGGTGCCCGCCGACGGCTTGGCCGGCGTGGGCGCTCGCCGGCTGCTCGAGGCGGGCCGTTAGCTTCGCCGCCAGCGGCCTGCGCGCGGGCGCCGTGAGCGTCTGCCAGCCGATCGCCTTGTTGCCGGCCGCGTCGGCGACGACGACCTCGACGGCGCGTATCCCATCCATCGGGCCGCTGGCGAGCGAGAACCGCAGCGCGGGCGGGCAACCGGGCCGGCAGGTGCCGCGCTGGAGGTCTCGGCGCCGACCGTCGATGACCAGCTCAACCGACCGCACGCCGCTGCCGGGGTCGTAGACGACACCGGCGAGGCGTCCGTCGCTGCGCACGGTGACGCCGTAGGCACGCGGCGCGAGCACGTCGGCGGGTGCCGCCAGCGCCACCGGCGCACGCTCGACTGCGGCCGATGTCGCCTGGCGCTCATCGCCGCCGACCGACGCCGCGACCAGAACGGCGCCGCCGACGATCACGACGGCGGGTAGCCCGACGATGGCGACGCGACGCGCGGCGGGACGCCGGCGTGCCGGTGTCGGCGGATCATCGTGTCGGTCGGGCCGTGGCTGCGGCCGGACAGGGGCCAGCGGCGGGGTGCGCGGCAGAGCTGCCGCGCCGAGCGCATGGTCGGGCGGGGCCGTTGCGGCCTGGCCGTCGCGCTCGCCGCGGGCTGCGCGCTCGAAGAACGTCTCGGAGTCGACGAGCCCGTCGACCACGGCCGCCCGGTGGGGCGTCACCGCTGCCAAGTGAAGTCCTCCCCCGGCTGGGCGGGCTGCGGCAACGTCGGCGCCGCCGGCACGGGCGCAGTGGGCGCCGACACCACGGGAGCCGCCGTAACCGGAGCAGGCGCCGACGGGACCGGAGTCTCGACAGTTCGGCTCGGCCGAGGCGCCTCGCGCCGATCCGGCACCAACCAGGCCGCCGGCAACGTCGACTCCCCGTGCCGCCAGGTCGGCTCCGAAGCCGCCTGCACGGTCGGACGGTCTACTCGCTCGCCGTCGCCGCCTCCGAGCGCGACTACGGCAACGACGACCGCGACGACACCGCCGAGCGCAGCGAGGGCGACCGAGCGCTTGAAGTCACCCCGGCGGGGCGACTCGACGGCTGCGGCGGCGGTGTCAGGCGGAGCGGTCTGCGGCATCTACAGACCGCAGACGCAACCCTCCGCTGACAGTGGTTTGACGCCGCGCTAGTCGGCGTCAGTAGGCCGTTCCGGCTTAGACCCGAGTCGGCGCATCCACCGGTAGAACTCGACACTCCGGAGAATGGGCATGCAAGCCCAGAGAAAAGCTGTAGCGGCAAGCATGGGGAGAGCCCACAGCAATCGTGCCCTTACTGCCATGCGCACAACCGGCAGAATCAATCTGACCGGATCCACTACACGTTCCTCGGCACGGAGGTCCGCTGCCAACTCGGCTAGTGCCTCGTCGGGTCCGGTCCAGAACGCAGGTCGCCATTGGACACGAGCGATTCGGGCCTCGAAGTACATCTCCGTCTGCGGTTGCACCCATCGGGCGACAATCGCTAAGGCGAAGGCTATGCGCACCGTCCACGCTTGCCCGTCTGGAATCAGCCAGTCCGCTGCTCGTCGGGCTAGCTTGGCCCGGATCTCGCGGATCACGCCGGCAACAGCCCAGAGCAGAGACATGCCTCCCACGACTAACAGAGCTGAAACGCTGTTCATCCCACTACACCCTTCAGATCAGAACGAATGACGCGATTGACACGCTTAGCCTGTTGCCACTCGTCGAACGCCGTCTCCGCCTGCTGGGCGTTGGTTGGATCTAGCCTGTAGAGCCGTCTTGGTCTCCGCTGCGCAGCCGCAGCGGCATCCTCTTCCTCCCAAGTCGAGGTGAGAAGGCCCAGGTCCTGCAGCCGGCTCAAGATCGGGTAGAGGGACCCCGACTTCAGACCAGTGTTCTTGATGATCTCCCGCCCGAAGCGCTCCGTCGTCGGTTCGTCGAGAAACAGTCGGAGAACCGTGGCCGTCTCATCACTGATTCGTCGGGGTTTACGAGCCATCCACACTAACTCTACCATGCACGGTAGACTTAACCGTCTACCCTCAGCGTTCCACCTATATCGCGCAGGAGCCCTGCGACGCCGCTAAGAACGGGCGGGCGAATCCCAGGCGGGCAACCGCGCGCTTCGCGCGTAGGCATTTGCCGAGTGACGGACCAGCCGTGTCGCTTGCTCGTCTTCGACGGGAAGGGCAAGCTCGGCGCCGGTTGGTACCCAGGGTCTTGCCTCCTGGTCCCCCTGCCCCTCGAGCAAGAGAGCGACGGGCAACGCAACGATGTCTACCTGACACCACGCGCGACCGATGAACTCTCCCGCAGCGAGAACGCCTGTTGCCGCGTCAAGCACGGGACGAATCAGATTGTCCGCCAGATCGTAGAGCTCTACCCGCGATCGTCGGCGACCTTCGTCGGGTCCAGCTAGCTCTAGCGCTGCGCCTACTGCTCCGGCGCCGTCAAGCGCGATCCGAGCTGTCGCATCGAGACCTCCTTCCACGTCATCACGATGCGCTCGGCCTCGATCGAGCCCAACGCTGACTGCGACGCCTGCGGGATGCGGGTCAAGCCACCCGCTGGACAATCCGGCTCGATGTGAAAGAGCCTCGCCAGCTCTGAGAACGGCTGTCGCCGCATCTGGTGTTGTTGCCCACTGCCGAAATCGAGGTGACAGCGTGTATGGCGCCAAACGAACGACGATAGAGGCACAGCCATCGCCGGGAAGCCGGAGGCCGTCAGCGCCGATCGCGAGTCCTAACCCATCCAGCATCAGGGGGAGCGGCCTCCTCGGATCGACCAGGCTGGTGGCGCGTTCCCGGGCTGCCTCTCCGCGCAGCGCCAGCTCAACTAGTTGGGCGCGGCTGCGGATCTGGGCCGCCCGGTAGGCGCGCTCGCCGCGTGAGCCTGCTCCAGGCCGCGCAGGGTTGCCAGCATCGGTGACGCCTGCGACCTCGCGAACGAAGACAGCTCCAGACTGAAGAACGACGTGAGGCGTGTCGGAGGACTCGTAGACGCGAATCACTCCGATCGGACCATCGGGATGCGAAAGCACCTTGGCCTCGAAGGCTGGCAATGGATCTATCTGGTCGCGTAGGCGGTCACGAACGGCGTCTACCAGTGTCAGATCATGGTCGGGATCGGCCCACGCGGATTCGCTGTTGGTGGGGGCGCCGTTCTTCACCCCCACTAGTACCCAACCACCAAGAGTGTTGGCGAACGACGCAACTGAGCTGGCTAGGCCGTATGCGCTGTCACGCCCGAGGTCGCTCTTGTGCTCCACGAACAGGGTCTCGTCGAGCTCCAGCATCCGGCTGAGATCGTCGGGTGAGAGGTCTACGAGCGCTCCATGCGCGAAAGAGCCGAGTGCCATTGCTGGAACCTAGCCGGTGCCCATACTGAGTGCGTAGAAGCCGCGATGTCTAGTACCGGCCGACAGGCGCCGCTAGTTCCTTGGAGTAGCGGCACAGCGGAACTGTCGCTGGACGTTGCCGGTCGCGTCAATGAACTCGAAGGTCGACCCGGTGTTGTCCAAAAGGACGACGGCCACCAGTTGGCCTGCTGTGGTGCTGGACTCGCTGACGTCGGCGGTGATCTCGCCACCGGGCGCTATTGGCTGTTGGGGATCAAGGAAGTTGACCAGCTCGGCGTAGGTGGCAAGCCGGCGACCGGCGACCTTGCACATGGCGTTGGCGATGCCATAGCTCTGTGCTGGCCGGACTGTGGCCTCGAAGCACGCATCGCCGGATGCGATCGTGCCGGCTGGACAGTGGTCCTTGAGCTGATCGGCGGTGAGTCCGCCGAGGGCGTCGGCAGCACTGGCTCGGGGCACTGTTGCGAGTTTGGACTCGTCGATCTCGCGACCTCCGAGCGTGCCCGCTCGAACGTCGCGACCGATGATCGTGCTGTCGGCGATGTCGCGGGAACGGACAGCACCGTCACGAATCTTCGGCGAGGTGACGGCCGCCTTGCGGACCTGCTTCTCGCCCACGCTGTTCTTGGGCAGGGCGGTTACGGCGTAGCCGGTGCCGCCGAGCGCGACGAACAGAGCGATCAGCGAGACGATCATTGCGGGGCTTGGGCGGCGGATCAGCTTGCGCATGTGGCGGTCCCTCCGGCGGACAGGTTCACTGGTTGGTCGGCCTGGGCCGATTGTGGCGGATCACAGTCCTTGGACGCGCAGCTTGCGAGCGACCGTGCGACCGGCCGCGAATGGGAAGCCGGCCTCGGAGGGGATGCTGGCCCGCAGCTTGAAGATGACCAGGCCGCGGACGCTAACCACTGGCTCAGTGTGCTGCCAGCGGCCGGATGCGTCGGTTCGGACGAGTCGGAACGGCGCCCACTGTCTGCCGGTCCACTTGCGAAGCTCGATTAGCTTGCCATTGGGCGGGATCGGCCCGCCTCGCACTCGGCCCTTGAACGTGACCGTCTCGCCGTTGAGGATGCGCGACGGGTTGAGTGTGAAGGTGCTGGATGCCGGGACGGCGACCTTGACCTCCGTAGTCGATGGCCGGATGCGCGTTGCGCCGCCGTAGCGGAACTGGATCGTGCGGCTGATGGTGCCGCGCACCTTGTAGTTGAATCGGCCGTCGCGATCGGTCCTGACGATGCCCGTCGCGGCGAAGCCCGCGCCGGGCAGCTCAGGACGCGCGAGAACCTGGATCGGGACATCGTCAAGCGGCTGGCCGTCGGGGTTGGTGAGGACGCCTTCGACGTCGGCGCGGTGGCCGCGAGCGACTGAGAAGCTCGATCGGAAGCGGACGACGCGCCGCTTCACAAGCCGCTTACGCTTGCCGAGTCCGACCTTGCGCCTGACCGTTGTGACGTGCTCCCGCCCCGCGCGCAGCTGCGTCTTGATTCGCACAGGGAACTGGCGCAGCGCTCGCGCCTGGTTCGCCTCGAGGCCGGTCGAGGCGTGGTTGCCCGCGCGGTCGTCGGCCTGCGCGCGCAGCTCGTAGCTGCCGTCGGCGAACCGCTCGTCGTCGATCTGCGCAACGAGCCGCTGACCTTCGACGGTCGTGGCGAGCTCGCGCCAGGTGTTCGTGCCAACACGCCGGATCTCGAGCTGGCCGCCCGCGAGACCCGATAACAGATCGTTGATCGCCGCCGACGCCTGGACGGGCTCGTTGGGATCGTGCGCGTCGATCGTGAGTGCAGGTGCGGCGCGATCCAGACGCAGCTGGGCAGGCCGCGCGTCAACGATGTTCGCAACGTTGCCGGCCTCGTCCCGCACGACCGCCCGCAGCTCGTAGGCACCGTCGGCAGGCAGGTCGATCTTCGGCGTGGCGGTGGGATCGGCCTGGTTGATCGGGTAGGCGTCGCTGCACGCGGTTCGACCGGGGCGGCAGAGCTGCCAGGAGCCGCCGATGATCGGCGAGCCGCCATCTGCCACCGAAGGCCATGCCACGGTGAAGCCGTTGGCTTTGCGCCATCCGTCGCCGCTGACGACGCTGGGGGCGACTTGGGCAGGTGGCACGTTGTCGACACGGATCGTACGCGCCGTGGAGATCGTGGTGTCAGAACCGTCGATCGCCACCACATCAACGCGGTGGGTGCCGCTCGCGAGGTTGGTCGTCCCGAGATCGAAGCCGCCCGACCTGTTGCTACAAGGCGTGGGAATGGTGTAGTCGCAGCCGTAGTTGATGGCGTCAACGAGTCCGCCGTCTACGTAGAGCTGAACGGCCTTGATCCCGATGTTGTCACTCGCCGAGAAGCTGACTGTCCGGTTGGACCGAACCCAATCGTTGTTCTCGATGCCGCCCATCGACACGCTGGGACCGGAGAAGTCGTTGAGGTGAACGACGGCCGAGTAGGTGTGCATCGTCGCTCCGCTACCGCAGCTCCCTGCGCCGCACTGGACGTTCTGGGTGAGGCTGGTCGTGCCGGCGGGTGTCCATAGCGGGACCGGGTTGGGCCACTCGGAGCCGCTGGTCCATCCCGCCGCTCCGGGCTGAGCTGGGTATCCGATGAGTCGCGTGTTCGAGACGCCGCCTTGGGCGCTGATCTCAGTGGCCCATGAGGGTGTGTCGCGAGCGAGACGTCCTGACCAATCGAGCCGGGTGATGTGGGTGCCACCGGGCGCGGTGAACCACCATCGGGAGAACTCGCCGCCGTTGAACGTGCGGCCGGTCGCGCGTGTCGACATGCCGCGCGTGTTGATGCCGCTGCCTTGCGCGCTCGGGCAGAGCGCGTAGCTGTTGACGCTGCCGCCCTGAACCCACCATGCGTTGACGTTGTGCGTCGGCCCGGCGGCGTCGCAGGACGAGACGGCGTAGGTGCCGGCAGCGGCGACCTGCGGGGTCACAAGAGCGGCGATGACGACGGTCGCGGCGATGAGCGCGCGGGCTGGCATGGGCAGGTTCCTCCTGGTGGTGCTTGGGGTCGGCATCGCTAGAGCCCTCCGAACGTCGAGCCCGACGACCCGCCGCCCCCGCCCCCGCCGCCTGAAGCGGCGGGCGGTGGCGGCGGTGCTGGGGTCGCGGTTGCTGTGGGATCGCCACCGAGTCCGCTAACGGCGTCGCTGGCTGTTGCCGGCGCCGGGGTTGGCTCGTTGGCGGCCTGTGCGTCGGGCGCTGGATCGGCCTGGCCCCGCGCGACGGGCTGCTCGGGCACCGTCGTCAACGGCTCGACGACCGGCGCGACGGGAGCCTCGACGACCTTGGGCTGCTGAGGCTCGGCATTGGAGTCGTCGGTGCCTGGGAGCTTGTCGACGAGAGCCGCCGGCCCCTGGGTGACACAGACCGTGGCGGCATAGCCGCCGGCGCCCATGCACGCGAGGACGCCGGCCACGACGGCTTGACTGACTGCGCCGCCGCCGCGCAGGCCGCCGCCAGCGGCGACCTGTGTCGCTGCCTCCTGTGCGGACCCGCCGCGACCGACGAGATCGGAGACCTGCTGCTTGATGCTGGAGAGCATGTGGCTGATCCGTCCCGATGAGGGCGGCGCGGCTCCGGCGATGGCAACGGGCGGCATGAGCGCGGCGGCCTGGTGGCTGAGGCCGCGGATCTCGGCGAGCAGGACGCGGGCGTGGGTGTCGGCGTGGAGCATCCGCTCGGCCTGGTCGCGTTGGTCGGTGGCGGTGCCCAGCTCGTAGGCGGTGAGCAGGGCGCGTTGCTGGCGTGAGTGCGCTCCGGCGTTGTTCGCGGCAATCGCGTCAGAGAGGGCGGCGCCGGCTCCCTTGAGCAGCTTGTAGGCGTGGCTGGTGCTGACGCCGAGGCGGTCGGCGATCTCGGGCATCTCCATCGCGAACTCAAGGCGTAGCTGGAGCACCATGCGGGATCGCGGGTCGAGCTGGTCGACGAGCATCTTCACGCGGCGGTCCTCGTCGGCGTCGACGACCGCGACGTCGACTGCGGCAGTCGTGGGGTCGGGCCGTCGAGCCTCGGGCGAGTCTTGGGGGTCGAAGGTGTAGCGGCGGCGGCGGTCGGCCGAGCGCAGGTGGCTGTAGGCGGCGTTGCGCGCGCAGGTGATGAGCATGGCCTCGGTGTTGCGGATCTCGGTGCCCTTGGCGATCTCGTCGGCGAGGCCGACGAACGCCTGCTGGCGGAGTGCCTCGCGCTCGTCGGCGTCGAGGGCGGTGCCGAAGGTGCCGGCGAGGTAGCGGTCGACGGTGGCGGCGTGCTCGCGGTATTCGTCCTCGAGCTGGCGGCGGGCTTGGCGGTCTTGCTCGCTGCGGCGGGTGTCTATGTCGGTGATGAGGGACATGCGTCTTCGACGTAGACGCGACCCCCTCGAAGTTTTCGCATCGCCGTTTGAGAACGGCCAGGCCAGCGCGGCGCGGCCCGCCCATCGGGCGGGCCGGGTGGCTGGTTCTGCTGGGTCCTCTCCCCTCGCTTGGCGCATCTGTCTCCCGCCGTGGTCTGCGCTGAAGCGCCAAACGGCCTACTAAGAACGTACGCCTACTTCTCGCTACGTCAAATCGAACCGTCGTCTTGCCACTCGCTTGAGGGGGTCGCGTCTTCGCCCGTCAATGACCTCGACTGAAGGGATGACGGATGCAAAGTGGACGACAGCCAGTAGGCGCGCTGTTCGTAGTGGTGTGCTTGATGGCGGTGCTCGCAGGACCGCCGTTCGTCGTAACGGCGATCTACCGGCAAGAGATCGCGCGGCTCTCATTGGCCGAGGCGATGATCGGCACCGGAGCGTTCGCCGGGAAGCTGAACCTCAGCGACCCGACCGCCGGCTATCCGCCCCGCGCGCGCGAGCAGATGCCAGACGGCGCGATGTGGTGGGCGCTCCTGTTCGCTCCCGCGTGTGTCTTGGCGGGCATAGCGGCGTTCGCCGCTCGGCCGCTCGACGTTCTCATCGCACAGCGGAAGTTCGGACGTCGGGGCTATGACTTCCGCGGTACGCGTCCGCGTGAGTGGGCGAGGCCGCGTGACGTCAAGTCGCTGATCGTTCGAGAGCCGTCAGGCACGCGGATGACGCTCGGCACGCTCGACCGACGGCTGCTGGCCGGCGATCCCGAGGCGCACACGCTGCTCTGCGCCCCGCCGCGAGCTGGCAAAACGACCGGATTCATTATCCCGTGGCTCCTCGAGCACGACGGGCCAGCAGTCGTGACCTCGACCAAGCACGACGTCTGGAGAGCGACCGAGCGCCGCCGAGCACAAGGCGGACAGGTGTGGGTCTACGACCCGTTCTCAGCGGACAGCTGCAACTGGAACCCGTTGGAGGGCTGCGAGGACTGGGGCCGAGCGCTACGGCAAGCGCATTGGCTCGCCGACTCCGCTACCAAGCCGGGCGAGGGTAGCCACGTCGAGCAGTTCTGGAGCGGCGAGTCGGCGAAGCTGCTCGCGCCGCTCCTCCACGCGGCTGCGCTCGCCGGCGGCGAACGGCCGATCGGACAGGTCGTCAAGTGGCTCGAGACAGAGGATCGCTCGGCGCCGATGGAGATTCTCAACTCCGACGGCGACGGGGCCGCGCAGAGTCAGCTTGAGGGGGTTCTCGCCCTAGATCCGCGCAACGCGGGCACAACGTACATGTCAGCCGCCCACCTATTACAGGCGTACCGATTCCCGGAGGTGCTGGAGACGGCAACGACGGGGTTTGCGGCCGGTCACTTGCTCGACGGAGGCGCGGGAACGCTGTACCTCACCTCGTCATCACGGCATCAGAAGATGCTCGCGCCCATCCTCGTCGCGCTGGTGTCGTCAGTCCTTGATGCGGCGATCGAGAAGTCCCGCTCGGTGGGCTCGCCACTAGACCCGCTACTGCGGGTACTGCTCGACGAGACGGCAAACTGCGCGCCGCTTCAAACGCTGCCAGGCCATCTATCCGACGTTGCCGCGTACGGCGTTCGGATCGCAACGGTGTGGCAGTCGATCGCGCAGCTACGCGACCGCTACGGGGACGCCAAAGACGCGATCATGGGAGCATCGACCGACAAGGTGTTCCTTGGCCCGATCACCGACAAGAGCACCCGCGACGAGGTTGTCGATCTACTCGGCCAGCACGAGGTCGACGTTGACGATCACGCCACCTTGGCACCGAAGGCGACCGCCCAAGACCTCCAGCAACTCACCTGGGGACGTGGCCTGGTCGTGTCGGGGTCACGGCCGCCAGCAGTCGTACGGTTTCATCCGCACTGGCGCGCAGCGGAGACCGACCTCGCTGCTTGATGCGCGGGTCCCCCGGTCGTCACGGCCGGGGGGCCTTGCCGCTCAGGCGGTTGTTGGTGCTTCGAGCGCTGTGATCTGGCGGAACTGCTCGAAGCGGGAGTCGACCTCGTCGCGCTCGAGGCGGGCGACGCGCTCGGTGCCGAACTCCTCGACGTTGAACGAGGCGAGCGCCGAGCCGTAGGTCATCGCGCGGCGCAGCGTGGCCTCGTCGGTCCAGTCGTCCTGGGACGAGAGGTAGCCGAGGAAGCCGCCGGCGAACGAGTCGCCGGCGCCGGTCGGGTCGATCACAGTCTCGAGCGGGAAGGCCGGCAGCGCGAAGAAGCCGTTCTCGGTGAACAGCGCCGCGCCGTACTCGCCCTGCTTGGCGACGACGACCTTCGGTCCCATCTCCATCACCGCGCGCGCCGCGCGCGCGAGGTTCGGCTGCTCGGTCAGCTGGCGGATCTCGGCGTCGTTGAGGAAGACGAGATCGACGCCGGAGATCGTCTCGACGAGCGAGTCGCGCGCGATCTCGATCCAGAGGTTCATCGAGTCGAGCCCCGCCCAGCGGACGCCGCCGCACTGGCCGCGCACGCCGCGCTGGAGGTCCGGCTGGATGTTCGCGAGGAAGAGGTGATCGGCCGCCTGCGACGCCTCCGACAGCTTCGGCTCGAACTCGCCGAAGACGTTGAGCTGGGTGTCGTCGGTGTGCGCCTGGTTGAAGTCGTACTCGTAGTGGCCGCGCCAGAAGAAGGTGTCGCCGCCCGCCACGTGCTCGATGTCGTCGGTGTTGACGCCACGGCCGTGCAGCACCGCGTACTCGGCGTCGCCGAAGTCGTCGCCGACCGGCCCGACGACGCGCACGTCGGTGAAGAAGCTCGCCGCGAGCGAGAAGTGGACGGCCGAGCCGCCAAGCATCTTCTCGCGCTCTCCGAATGGTGTCTTGACCGCGTCGAAGGCGATCGATCCGACTACAACAAGGCTCATAGGGCGCGCAAGGGTAGCCTGCCGCGCGTATGCGCGCGGTTCAGCTCATGGAGTTCGGGGGGCCGGAGGTCCTGCAGGTAGCCGAGCTGCCCTTGCCCGAGCCGGGGCCGGGCGAGGTCCTGATCCGGGTCGCGCGCGCCGGGCTGAACTTCGGCGACACCCACCAGCGCCGCAACCAGTACATCGCCAAGCACGAGCTGCCGGTGGTGTTGGGCGGCGAGGTGGCGGGCGTCGTTGAGCGCGCCGGTGGCGAGTTCGCGGAGGGCGAGCGGGTGATCGCGCTGCTGCGGACGGGCGGGTACGCGGAGTACGCGGTTGCGCCGGCGGCCAGGACCTTCCGGATTCCGGACGGTGTGTCCGACGCCGATGCGCTCGCGCTGCTGATCCAGGGCCTGACCGCCTGGCACCTGTGGCGGACCTCGGCGCACCTGGCGGAGGGCGAGAGCGTGGTGGTGCACTCGGCGGCGGGTGGGGTTGGTTCGCTGCTGACCCAGCTGGCGAAGCCGATGGGGGCGGGTCGGGTGATCGCGACCGCGGGGTCGGAGGAGCGGCGGGCGGAGGCGCTCGCGCTAGGCGCGGATGTCGCGGTCGCTCCAGACGTCGGTGAGGGTGCGGACCACGGCCCAGGCGGTGAGGACGGCAAGGGAGCTGGCCGCGTTGGCGGAGATGGGCCGCTGACGGAGGCGCTGGTCGTCGCGAACGGTGGTCGTCCTGTCGACGTCGTGCTCGACGCCGCTGGCGGAGCCATCTTCGCCCAGAGTCTCGCCGCGCTGGCGCCCTTCGGCCGCATCGTCGCCTACGGCAACTCCACACGCGAGAAGGTGCGTGTGACCAATGGCGAACTGCTCAAGGAGAGCCGCGCGGTCGTCGGCTTCTGGCTGATGCATCTGCTCGATCGCCGCGAGATGCTCGAGCAGCCGCTTGCCGACCTCTTCGCGCGCGCTGCGCGGGGGGAGCTGCGACCGCGAGTCGGCGGCAGCTACCCGCTCGCCGACGCCGCCCGTGCCCACGAAGACATCGAGGCCCGCCGCACCACCGGCAAGCTCACGCTCGATCCGACGATCTAGCGCCCGCCGAAGCCTTTTAGGGGCTGGGACCCTTACAACCCTTCGACCGTGCCGCCGTGGCAGCCGGCCCCGGCCAGGCGGCTGGCCGTCAGTAGTCTGATTGGCCGCATGACGACCTTCGCCGATCTCGGCCTCTCTCAGGAGGTGCTCGACGCGCTCGACCACCTCGGCTACAAGGACCCGACCCCGATCCAGCAGGAGACGATCCCGCTGCTGCTGCAGGGACGGGACGTGATCGGCCAGGCGCAGACCGGCACCGGCAAGACCGCCGCCTTCGGCCTGCCGCTGCTCGACTACCTCGATCCGTCGGACCCCTCGGTCCAGGCACTGGTGCTGACGCCGACGCGCGAGCTCTGCATCCAGGTGACCCAGGCGCTGCGCGCCTACGGCGCCAAGCGCGGCATCGAGGTCGTCGCCGTCTTCGGCGGCGCGCCGATCCGCGACCAGGCGTCGCGGCTGAAGAACGAGGCCCAGGTCGTCGTCGGGACGGTCGGCCGTGTGATGGACATGATCCGCCGCCACTACCTCTTCCTCGACCAGGCGCGCTACGTCGTGCTCGACGAGGCCGACGAGATGCTCGACCTCGGCTTCTTCGAGGACGTCGACGAGATCCTCGCCCGCTGTCCGTCCGGCCGCCAGACCGCGCTCTTCTCGGCGACGATGCCGCCGCCGATCAAGAAGCTCGCCGAGAAGCGGATGTTCGACCCGGAGACGATCAAGGTCAAGGCCGCCCAGCTGACGATCGACACCGTCGCCCAGTTCCACATCGAGGTCGCCGACAAGGACAAGGCGGAGCGGCTCGGCGAGGTGCTGAAGGCCGAGCGGCCGACCCAGGCGATCATCTTCGCGCGCACGAAGATCGGCGTCGACCGGCTTGCCCGCACGCTCGACCGCCAGGGCCTGCGCGTCAAGACGCTGCACGGCAACATGAGCCAGGGCGCGCGCGACGGCGTGATGATCGCCTTCAAGGGCGGGCGCGAGAAGCTGCTCGTGGCGACCGACGTCGCTGCGCGCGGGCTGGACATCACGGGCGTGTCGCACGTCGTCAACTACGACGTGCCGAACTCCCCGGACGTCTACGTCCACCGCATCGGTCGCACGGGTCGCGCCGGCGAGACCGGCCGCGCGATCACGCTGATCACGCCGAAGCAGCACGAGGACCTCGAGGCGATCGAGCGCCACGCCAACACCGAGATCCCGGTCTGGACCGCGCCGAACGGCGGGGCGCCGTCGCGGCGGCCGAAGCGTGAGGACGCGTCGAAGGCGGAGGACAAGTCGAAGCCGGCCGAGGCTGAGGAGCAGCCGAAGGCCGCGGCGGACGAACCCACGCCCGTCAACGAGGCGCCCAGGCCGACCGTTGCGGCCGAGAAGGACGAGGAGCTGCGCGAGGGCGACCGGCCGCGCCGCCGTCGTGGCCGCGGAGGCGGCGGACGCACGCGCAGCGACGAGGTCGTCGTGGAGCCGGCGGCGATCGCCGCCGCGCAGACCGCTTCGGACGACGACGAGCGCCCGCAGACGCGCCGCCCGCGCCACACCAAGCCGCGCCCGCGCGACGGGAGCGTGGCGAAGCTGCTGATCGGCGCCGGTCGCGCGCAGGGCTTCGAGCCCGCCGATCTGATCGGGGCGATCGTCGACAACTGTCACCTCGACGGCGAGGACGTGCGCAACGTGCGCGTGCTCGAGCGCTTCAGCTTCGTCGAGGTTCCCGCCGATCGCGCGAGCGAGGTGGTCGAGAAGGTCAACGGCAACGAGGTCCGGGGCGTGGCGCTCCGGCTGGAGGTGGCGAAGCGATGAGCAAGGCGACCCTGCACACGACGCACGGTCCGATCGAGATCGAGTTCTTCGACGACGACGCGCCGAAGACGGTCGAGAACTTCCGCAAGCTGTCGGACGACGGCTTCTACGACGGCCTCTCGTTCCACCGCGTGATCAAGGACTTCATGATCCAGGGCGGCTGCCCCGAGGGCACCGGCACCGGTGGTCCCGGCTACACGTTCGAGGACGAGTTCAACGACCACAAGGTCGTCCGCGGTGCGCTCGCGATGGCGAACGCCGGCCCGAACACCAACGGCAGCCAGTTCTTCATCGTCACCACCCAGGAGGCCGCCTGGCTCGACGGCAAGCACACCGTCTTCGGCGAGGTCGTCACCGGCATGGAGTTCGTCGACGCCATCGAGGGCGTCCCCACCGGCCCGGGCGACATGCCCGACGAGCCGGTCATCATCGAGCGCGTCGAGCTGGCCGACGGCACGGGCTGAGGCGCTAGCCTCGTCTACACCTGCGAGAGGAAGCTCTCACGAACGCCTCGGTCCGGCCGGGGCGTTCGTCGTTCTGGGCCAGCCCGCCAGGGGATAGGATGGTATTTATGCCGTCTGTAGATCTCGTGGCGCTGAGGGATCGCCTGGCATTGGAATTCGATGTGCAACTTGCCGTGCTCTATGGGTCACGGGCGCGCGGCGACGAGCGTCCGGATTCGGATGTCGACCTCCTCATGGTGATCGGAGGGGATTCGGTTTGGCGCAGGATGGAGCTCGAACGGATCCTGGAGGTGGAGCTGGGACTGCCGGTACAGATCGTCGCTCTGGACAGCATCCGTAAGGCGCCGATATTCCTCGCCGACGTGATCGAGGATGGTCGAGTCCTTCTAGACCGCGAGAGAACGTGGTGTGAGCTTCTGACCGACTACCCGTCGATCGCTCGAGCGGCTGTCGTAGCCGACGCTGAGCTCCGCAAACGAGCACAGGCGGCCACCGGTCGACGCTTGCTGTGGGGTGGCTCGTAAAGCCAGATCTCGCCACGTCTCACAGCAGGTCCTCGCGCGTCCAGGGCGGGATGCCCGCCGCGGCCTCCTCCTCGTCAAGATGGCGCAGCGTTGAGGCTGTCGCCTCACGGGTCATCTTCGAGAGGTTGCCCCACTCATCGATGACGTCTTCAGGGAAGGTGGAACCCCGGCGATTTGCCTCGCCCCGCAGGGCGGGTAGGGATCGTTCCGAGGTTTTCACTGGAGACCGTAGCCCATTGTGATAGGACAGACTATATGCTGCAGTTACCTGCGAGAGGAACTCGTCAGGCGATCAGCTTGAGCTGGGTGTCGGCGATCTCGGTGGCGAGGGAGGGGAGGTCGTCGCCGCGCTCGAGGGCGCCGAAGATGACCTCCTCGGCGCCGCCGACGAGCGCGCGGGCGGCGATCGGTCCGAGGTCGCGGTCGGGGCGGGCCTCGGCGAGGAAGGACTCCATCATCGCCGCGAAGCGGTCCATCGTGGCGGCGCGCCGCTCACGCCCGGCGGGACCGGCGGCGAGCACCTCGACGACGCAGAGGCGGGCGATGTCGGGCTCCTCGGCGAGGAAGCCGAGCAGCGCGTCGAGCGCCGCGTCGAGGCGTTGCGGCGGGGGCGCCAGCGCCTCGGCGTCGCAGGCCCGCTCGACGCGCGCGAAGATCTGGCGCAGCGCGTCGTCGTAGGCGGCGAGGAAGCACTGCTCCTTGTTGTCGAACAGCTCGTAGAAGGTGATCCGAGAGATCCGCGCGCGGTCGAGGATCTTGCGGACGGTGGCCTCCTGATAGCCGAGCTCGGCGACCACGGCGGCCAGTGCCTCGAGCACCCGCTCGCGCTGGACGCGCGTTACGAGAGCGGGGTCGAGCCCGTGCGGGCCGGCGGGGAGCTTGGTGGCTGCCTGGTCCCACATCGCGCCTCTTAGGATGCCACGCCGAGAGGCGGTTTACAACAGTAGACGTGGTGTTATATAGAAACTAAACGGCATTGAAATTGCGTATAGATCTATCAAACGCTAATCTGATTGCGTATGGTAGAACGTACATTCTGGATCGAGACGATCGAAGCAGCCTGGCGGCGACGCTCGGTCCTCTGGCTCGCCGGCGTCCGCCGCGCCGGCAAGACCGTGCTCTGCCAGGGTCTCGAAGACATCGAGTACCTCGACTGCGAGCTGCCTCGGACACGGCGTGCCTTGGAGGATCCGGAGGCCTTCCTGCGCGCGACGCGCGGACGGCGCATCGTCCTCGACGAGGTCCATCGGCTCGCCAATCCGTCGGAGCTGTTGAAGATCGCGGCCGACCACTTTCCTGAGACGCGCGTGATCGCGACAGGCTCGTCGACCCTCGACGCGAGCGCCAAGTTCCGCGACACCCTGACCGGTCGCAGGGAGACGGTCTGGCTGACGCCGATGATCGCCTCCGATCTGGCGGCCTTTGGCAACGAGGATCTTCCCCATCGCTTTCTCCACGGGGGTCTCCCGCCGCACTTTCTGGCGACCAACTTGCCCGAGCGTGACTTCCAGGACTGGATCGACGCGTACTGGGCCAAGGACGTCCAGGAGCTGTTCCGGCTCGAGCGCCGCTGGTCTTTCCAGCGCTTCG